>DATGWX010000189.1:0-6754 GCA_035299275.1 Bacteroidia bacterium | reverse complement strand
CTTTGAGCAATTGGTTTATAAGTGTAGTGTGGTGCAGCACTTCGTAGGAACCGCCTAACTCAGGGTATTCGTTTTTGAGTGTATTAAAACAGTGCGGACAACCGGTTACAATCTTCTTCACACCGTACATGTTGAGTGTGGTGATATTTTGCATAGCCATCATCTGAAACAGGAATTCATTTCCCGCACGTTTGGCAGGGTCACCGGTGCAGGCTTCCTCAGTGCCCAATATGGCGAACTTAATTCCACCGGCATGAAGAATTTTAGCAACCGCTTTGGTTATTTTTTGCGCACGCTCATCAAAACTGCCTGCACAGCCAACCCAAAAAAGAATTTCTGCTTCTTCCCCTGCTGCCATCATATCGGCCATAGTACGTACTCTGAATTCGCTCATAGACTGCTTATTTTGCGCTGCAATTTAGCAAAAAAGCAGGTAAAGAAATGGAATGGGCAACACATCCCTTATTTCACAGGGATAGACCTGACCGAAATCTCCGGAAAAGTGGCCTGTGAGTACTACTGCAACAAAAAAGGGTATTGCAAGATGCAATACCCTCAAAAAAATCAGTTGAAAAAACTAGCGAATAATCAACTTCTCTGATGAAGAGAAGGCTGATGAATTGATCTGTACTATGTAAACACCTTTAGCCAGCCCGGTTAAATCCAACTCTACTTGTGTTGCTTGTGTAAACTGTTGGTCAAGTACCCGCTTGCCTTGAATATCCGACACTACCACATTAAAATTATCTAATTCAGGTAACACTACATATACTCTTCCTGCCGATGGATTAGGATATACCTGCGCTTTTTTACCTGCTGTAAAGCCTGTACTTAATGCTGTAACATCAACTTCTATCAGGCTGCTTATCGGAGTTTGAATATCAGTTGAAAAGTTAAAACCAAATTCTTTCGTCATGGTGTTAGTAGCAGCATCGTATTCAAAAATTGACCCTCTCACAATATCAGACGATTGGCCGCTTTTGGCCATTCCGTAAAACTTACCATTTTTAGCCAGCAAAAGTGTCCCATTGGGTTGTTGACCAATTGCATTCACATCAAAAGTCAGCTTCTTTGTATAAGTGTTATTTGATGTATTAAATGTAAACAATACTCCGGGAGCGCTACCGCCACCTGTAATGCCGCCATCACTCGTACTACCATAAAGTAAACTATCATTGCCCTGACGTAAGCCACCTTTAGGCTTTGAACCTTCTGCTGTTGCGCCTGATGACTGATTAGTTACCCCCCATTGATGCACTTTAGTAAACGTGCTGTTGGTAATATCGTATTCATAAATACATCCTTTGCCTTCAGAACCGCCAGACTCCATCAGTCCGTAAAGTTTGCCATTAAATGCCTCCATCAATTCTCCATTTGGATTGTTACCGACTCCCATCACACCAAATTCGTATTTTACTGAAAGAGCATTGGTTGTAATGTCATATTCAAAAATCACTCCTCTGTCTTTGCTTCCGCCTTGCCACGTAGTACCGTATAGTTTATTATTGGAGGCTTGTATCATAGTTCCTTTGGGCAGCTCACCATTGGCCGCACCTGTAAAATTAACCAGAACCGTTATCGCTGTTGAACCCGGCACATACTCAAACAACACTCCTTTATCTGATGAACCTCCTTCGTAAGTTAGTCCGTACAGTTTACCGTTTTTAGCCAGCATTAAACTTCCTTCAGGATTTTCACCATTAGTTGTACCAAAGTCAAATTTCCTTGTATAACTACCTGTAGCTACATCGATTTCAAATATTACACCTTTTCCTGTGCTTCCACCAAACTTTGTCATGCCGTATAATTTACCGTTGGGTGCCAGAATAAGACTACCATAACCTCCTGTTCCATTTGCAGGAGTTGTTGTAAAATCTGAGAGTGTTTTAATGGTATTGGCCACATGGTCATACTCAAAAATTCCTTTTCCCTCAGAACCCATTCCGTAAAGTTTGGTTACCTGAGCAAAAGATGTTGAACCTGTTAATGCCAGCACAGACATAATTCCTGCTGAGCGTTGGATTGCTTTGATAAAATTTGTTTTCATTAAGTTAATTTAATTTGTTTATAAAATTGATGACGCAAACATATTGCGCACACCAATCAAATATCTTCTTTTTAAAGATGCCAGTCGCTGCTTAAAGATTTTATCAGCTCCCGTATTTCACCAATTTGCACTTTCAATTCATGAAGCAAAACGTTTATGCTACACGTTAGAAAATGTGCATAGAGAATAAAATTTAACTACGTATTATTTGTTGAAGAGTAATTATTGAACGGAAGAAAATTGTTCTGATTTCACGTTCACATAGTGCAGTTAGATTATGAATCAAACATTGAGTTAATTTCAAAAAACTAACTCATGATACGAACAAAATTCGACTTTATAAAAAAATAAGTTCAGGCTTCCTGCGTCCAATTGGCTCTGTCCATAGGACTGAATTGCCAAGGGGCCTGATTATTTTCCAGATTGGTAAACATATTATTGAGAGAAGCCGGTGCAGATGATTGTTCCATTACTTTGTACCTTCGCATTTCTACAATAATTTCCATTGGATTGATGTTAATGGGGCAAGCCTCAACACAGGCGTTGCAGGTATTGCAAGCCCATAATTCTGCTTCGCTGATGTAGTGGTGCAGATTCTTACCGTCATCAACAAAAGTTCCTTTATTCGCGTCAATGTTTTTACCTACTTCTTCCAATCGGTCGCGGGTATCCATCATAATTTTACGCGGTGAAAGCAATTTACCTGTGATATTTTGCGGACAACTGTTGGTACAACGACCACACTCTGTGCAAGTGTAAGCATCCATCAGGTTTTTCCAGGTTAAATCCTGCACATCCTTTACCCCGAAACTGGTTGGCGGTTCATATCCGTCAGGCGTGGTGGCAGTGGGGTCCATCATTAGTTTTACTTCCTGTGTAACGGAGGCCATGTTATTGAATTCTCCTTTAGCTTTCAGGTTAGAATAAAACGTATTGGGGAAGGCCATAATAATGTGAAAATGTTTGCTGAAGGGCAGGTAGTTCATAAAAGCGAATATGCCTAAAATGTGAAACCACCAAGCCGTACGTTCAAATACTATCAGTATGTCAGTACTGAATTGATTAAATAAGGGCATCAACAACCAACTACTTACAGGGAATGAACCGGCTAGTGTATAATGATCCACCCCACGTGATTGCAATACCTGATCGGCAGCATTCATTTTTAACAGTGCGGCCATTAATATAATCTCTACAAAAAGAATGGTAGCCGCATCGCGGTTGGGCTGCCCTTTTAATTCGGGGCTTTGGAAACGGGATAGCTTTATAATATACCGTCTGCACAGAAATATGACACAAGCCACAAGTACACCAAAAGCCAGGATCTCAAAAAAGCCGATGGCCAGATTATAAACAGGTCCCATAAAGGACAATACCCTGTGCGTTCCGAAAATACCGTCAATCAAAATCTCCAGTACCTCAATATTTATGAGTACAAAACCGACATAAACGATAAAATGAAGCAAAAACGGAACCGGGCGAGCCGCCATTTTGGTTTGCCCAAAAGCAACCCGCAACATGGTTTTCCATCTTTGGGCAGGATTATCGCTCAAATCAACATCCTTACCCAAAAGAATATTTCTACGGATTTTCCCGATATTTTTGGCGAACAGGTAGATGGAAACTGCTGATACTGCAACAAATATAATCTGACTAAGCATACACAATCGTTTGGGCTAAATTAAAATAAATGAACGGAATAGCAACATTCATAGTGTAATAAGGAAAAATGAAGAAAAAGTTTGGTGTAATTTATTCCAATTACTTACTTTTGCATCCCTCACAACGGTGCGGTAGCTCAGTTGGTAGAGCAAAGGATTGAAAATCCTTGTGTCGGGGGTTCGATTCCCTCCCACACCACTAGAACACCTAGCAAAAGTCATCAAAGCTCGTTAATACTCAGTATTGACGAGCTTTTTTGTTTGTGTGAATATGCAGAATTCAACAGATTGAAGCACTATTCTGGCAGACAAATTGGCGGACAAAACTAAAAGTGAAAAAGTTGTCCGCCATTTTATCAATAATTTGCTATACAGCTACTTGCATTAGCAAAAT
The DNA here is from genome assembly GCA_035299275.1 of Bacteroidia bacterium. Taxonomy (GTDB): domain Bacteria; phylum Bacteroidota; class Bacteroidia; order UKL13-3; family UKL13-3; genus JAGPCK01. Next base: position 2,652 of record DATGWX010000189.1, on the reverse strand, counting down.
TTAACAGCACATACTCTGTGTTAAGAGAAAATAGCCACAACCTGACCACCAAAACGCAGTAAAAGTTTTTTTAACTTAAACAGTACAGCGATGGCACAAACCAATATTCGTGGCAAACAACTTAAACTACGCTTCTATCTGGAAGCAAAACGCACAAACAAAAAAACAGGCCAACAGCCTATCTATCTGGAAATGAGAGCAGCTGGTCAGCGCTCTTACATCTCTATACGCAGACAAGTACTCTGTAGTCAATGGGATGAAAACAATGAGCTTGTACAGCGTACTTGCCGCCAGGCAGATATAATTAATAAGCACCTGATTGAACTCAGAAGTATTGCTGAAGAAAAGTGGCAGAAACTTGAAGCCACCATCAGCACCCCAAATGTATACATGCTCAAGGACGCTATCCTGAATGCTGACAAAGGACACTATACCCTCAAACAGCTCATGGATAGATTTTATGCTCAGAAATACAAACAAATAGGTGTGACCATTAAAGTACAATCTATAAAACCACTTCTGTCTCTAAAAACAAAAGTGGAAAATTACCTCAGCAAAAACTACAAGCACAATGATATTAGCCTACTGGACCTGAAGCCTGAGTTCATAGAAGACTTTCACATCTACCTTAGGCAACTGGGACTGAACGTGAATACCACCATGAAACTGCTGCGTACTTTTAAAGAAATGACAGGCTATGCAGTAAAACTACATTGGCTTGACAGCAATCCATTTGATGATTTCAGGATAAGCTTCTGTTATGATGACCTTAAATACCTGACTGAATCAGAGCTGCACAGCTTGGAAGCAAAACAAATAACAGTAGAACGTGTAAGGCTGGTCAGGGACATCTTTCTGTTTTGCTGCTATACAGGTCTTTCTTATGCTGATGTGCGTGCGCTGAGGCATACAGATATTGAACAGGACTCCAGCATGTCTAAGATTGTAAAGAACAGGCAAAAGACTGATGAACGTTCAGTAATTCCTTTGCTTAATAAAGCACTTGCCATCATACAGCAATACAAAGACCATCCAGCCACTCAATCAAGCGGCAATGTATTCCCTGTGTTCAGCAACCAGAAGATGAATGCCTACTTAAAAGAAGTGGCTGACATTTGTGGGGTCACTAAAAAGCTGACCTTCCACATGAGCAGGCACACAGCAGCCACCACCGTATTCTTATCTAATGATGTGCCATTGGAAACAGTTCAAAAAATATTGGGCCATGCTAAGATTACCACTACTCAGCGCTATGCCAAAATAGTAGATACAAAAGTGGTGAACGATATACAAAGGCTGGAACAGAAGCTTAAGCAACTGCCATAAACTGGTATATGGTAATTCATATATAGAGTAAATGCAATCATTACTTATGTTATCCTTATCGTTTCTTGGAATATTTGGCCACTACTTTGAATTAAAGCCAGCCGGCTATTACATCAGTGAAGAACTCAATTGGGTACTCTTCGACTTCTGCACCATATGTGGTGAAAAAAGATGGGAAGGAAAGAATATCCGACTCAAACCTATAGACCTTGTTAACCTTCAAGATTGGCTGAACTGCTGCCTGAAAGATTCAGAATGCAGCGGACTGATTTTAGAAGAATCAGGTTTGACTTTTTGCAGGCAATTTATGAGTGATATATCCAGAGAGACCATCATCCGTATTTACTTCAATGGCACTTCTAAACCTGAATGGGCAGCAGCATTTCGTGACAATCTGGTTTGGGTAGATATTTACCTGAATGATGGTATACGTGATATGCTGGCCGGTGGACTGAAAGAATGGATTCAAGAATATCACAAGTGGGACGCAACTAATTTTAAAATTGCCATATAAAGGTATAAAAACGATACCTTATGGAAACTAAACTCTCTGACTTAGCAACTAAACAAGATCTCATTCAACTTCAGCACACAATACTGGAAGCTGTTAAACAATTACTGAACACCAATACAAGCAATGGCCCAAAGTTCCTCAATACTCAACAGACCTGTGAGAGGTTGGGTTGCTCAGCAAGCTCTTTGGCTAACTACAGAAAGCAGGGCCTTATTCAATGCAGTTCACATCTTGGAAAGAACTACTACAAAGTAGATGATATAGACCGCCTGATGCAAGATACTGCCATGCATTAATTAATGTAGCCTGAAGAGATACCTTAAAGGAGCCATCAGAGATTTTTCACGGTTCAAAAAAATCTCCTTTAGTGTGGTATACAATATATGTAACAGGCCATTTAACCAGTATTTGCATGCCCTGAAAAAAAATAATCATAATAATGATTCTTTTTTTAAACCTGGTAGGTATAAAGTGAGTATAAAAGGAAAATTTATACTTTTTATATGTTAACAGTTCAAACAACAAATGAAACAGCGCAGAGCGCAAATTTTAAATCTATTAACCCTTCTACCAACGATGGTGTTGGGTTATCTACTCCTGATTTACAGGATGGACTACAACTTCAACACTTGCCTGAAGTTTACATGGAGCAACAAGTGCCAGAAAAAGAGCTGCCGAGTGAAGAACTGATTGAAAAAGCATTTCTGCAATCGTTCCCTCAGTCTACCACTCTTGAAGATAGGCTGAACTCAGAAAAGGACACCAATGAAAGCGCTGATTATGTGTTTAACCTGGAGGAAAAACTGGCTGAG
>DATGWX010000188.1:0-10513 GCA_035299275.1 Bacteroidia bacterium | reverse complement strand
TCCTTCAGTAACACGTATACCGCGCACGCAAGGAAATCGTTCTTTACCCGGAAGAGTGTATAACAGAGGAAATGTAGTTCCAGTTCAACCCAACAGAACAGTGCAACCTCGTAAAGAAACCACTACTCCCCATTCAGGTGCACAACCAGTAAAGGTTCAACCTACACAACCCGCAGCACCTGCACGTGTTCCTGTTACTCCGTCAAATCAGCCTCAAAATAATTTACCGAATGTAACTCCGAAAAATCAGGTTACTCCTCAACCACAAGTACCGGTAAATAAACGTGAGGAGCGTATTGAACGATTGAAGGAAAGGCAAAGGGAACAACGTATAGAAAGGCAAGAAAGACAACAAAGGCAGCCGGAATCTCGTCCGGCACCACAGGTAAGACCTGTGTCTCCGGCACCATCTCCTGCTCCAAGAACTCCTGCTCCGCGTCAAGGTAGAATAAGGTAATTTTAAGCGGATGAACAGACTGTTTATACTGACACTGTTTTGGAGTATGCAGGTATTGTATGCCTCAGCACAAAATGAAGAAGATATTTTACGGTATTCCATTTACCAGATTGGCGGTAACGCCCGCGCTGTTGCTTTAGGTGGTGCCACGGGAGCGATGGGTGCTGATATGTCGGCCTTGTCGAATAACCCTGCCGGATTAGGCTTGTACAGAAAAAGTGAGTTCACACTTTCTGCCTCGGTTTTTAATGCATCCAACTCATCTGCATATTTTTCACAAACAACTAAAACAGGCAATACAAGTTTTCATTTTCCTAATTTGGGTGTGGTAAAAGCAAATACTCATCAACGTAAAGGTAAGCCGGTTGATAAAGGTTGGATGAACTATAATTTTGGTTTTAGCTTAAACAGGGCTGCGAGTTACAACAGTACAACTGATTTTGCAGGCATGAACAACAGCTCTTCTTATTTACAATCACTGGCTCAACAGGCCAACGGAACAGATTATAACCTGCTGAGTGACTTTACGGATTATGGTTTGGCCTGGAAAGTTTTTTTGATTGATACCGTTGGAAATAATTCTGCAGAATATAAAAGCAGTATTCCGCAAGGAACAGGGTTATTGCTGCAACAGTTGTACCGGGCGGAAAGGGAGGGGCGTATTAATGATTATAACTTTTCGTTTGGGACCAGTTACAATGATGTGCTTTATCTGGGTGCCACACTCACGCTCAGTAGTGTCAGGTTTCGGGTATCCTCATCCTTCTATGAGGGTGATGTATACGATACTATTAACTCAGGTACTGTTCCCTTCGATGCAGAGCTCACTCCTTACAGCAGTATGCGAATAAGCGATGAACTGAATACATCGGGTTTTGGTATTAACGGAAAATTCGGGTTGATATACAGTCCCTTTGAGTTTATTCGAATAGGTGCGGCTTACCATACTCCCCGTTACCTTAGCATGAATGATTATTTTAGTAAGTCAATTAGTGTTGGTTTTGATGATGGTAGTTTTGCCTCAGTATCTTCTGGTGAAGGGTATTATGAATACAGCATTCAAACTCCCGGAAAAAGTATATTCAGTGTTACAGGTATATTGCACAAAAAAGGACTTATCAATGTTGATGTGGAGCAGGTAGATTACCGAAACGGAAAACTAAAGGCCGATGACTACAGTTTTTCTGAAGCCAATCAAATGGCCAATCAGTTGTACCGAAAAGCTATGAACGTTAAAGCCGGTGCAGAATACTGTTACGGTTACTGGTATTTCAGGGGCGGGTACGCAATGATGGGCAATCCATACAAGTCATCCGTTATTTCCAATAAAGAGGGAAGAACACGCACCGTTACCGGAGGCATGGGTTACCGCAAAGGAGATTATTATTTGGATTTTGCATTTGCTACGGCAAAATCTACTTCTTTTTATACACCTTACGTCATGGTTTCGGGTGCTGAAACACCCACAGCAGTGAACACCATTATCCGCAATAGTTTTATTGTTACGGGTGGGTTCAAATTTTAAAGAACAACATACTCAGAATACCAGTAAGCATAATCACTTTGCAATAGCTGCTCAGTAAACTAAAGTCTCTTTTTTTATCTGCTTTTTTCAGTCTAAAAAGAAAAAGGTTCATGGGTACTAATACTGCCAGTATACCATAGGCTAAATAAAACCAACCCATTCGTTGCGCCTGAAACAGTGTGTAAAACAATAACACCAGCATCAGCGTGCTCATGATAAATGATACTACCAACTTGGCCGGACGGATGCCCATTTCAATAGGTAAAGTTCGTGCGGCATACTTAGCATCACCTTTCATGTCTTCAATGTCTTTGATAATCTCCCTAACCAATGTGATGAGAAAGGCAAAACCGGCATAGGCCAGTATATAATTCATGCTGATGTTGTTGTCGAACAATGGTAACATGAGCAGACTGATACCTGTAAGTGCAGCTACAGTAAGGTTACCGATGAAGAAACGTTTCTTTAAACGCGATGAGTAAATCCACAGCAGTAATATGGCTGCTGAAAAAAGTAAGGCAATCCGCCACGAGAGTAATAAACCCATCAACAAGGCCGCTGCATTAAAGACAAAATGCCATATCATGGCCCATCTGCGGGAAATGGATTTGCCCACCACCACCTTGCGGGGTTTATTAACCAAATCCAGTTTTACATCAATGTAATCATTCAGTATGTAACCGGCTGCAGCAATAAGCAGTGTGCCGCTCAACAACATCAGAAAACGGGTGGAGATAAAATGAGAGATGTGTTGGTAATCAGAAAGGCACCAGGCGGCTAGCAACTGTGTGAGCAGTAAAATCAGCAGGTTGAGCCAGCGGATGAGTGAAAAGAAGTCAATGATTTTTTTCACACAGAGTAATTACCAAATGAGGTTTTCACCTTCTTCCACGTTCCACTTGCCTTGTATTTTCATCACTTGCTCCAGCACATCGCGCACACAGCCTTTGCCCCCTTTTTTTGGAGAGGTGTATAAACTTACCTGCTGAATATCTCCCACAGCATCTTTGGGGCAACAAGGTACACCCACTTGTTTCATGATGGCACGGTCAGGGATGTCATCGCCCATATACACGATGTGTTCAGTGTTCAGTTGGTGTTCTTTGATGTAGCTGTTGAATTGTTCAAGTTTATTGGCTACACCTGCGTATATATCCGTAATGCCCAAACCTTGCAAACGTTTTATCACACCGGGAGATTTTCCTCCGGTAATAATAACTATGCGGTAGCCTTTTTTTACGGCCAGTTGCAAAGCGTATCCGTCTTTGATGTTGAACACACGCAGTTGTTCGCCTGTATCGGTGGCCAGTACGCTACCATCAGTAAGTACACCGTCCACATCCAACATAAACGTGTTTACGTGGTGAAGTTTGTTTAAGAATTCATTGCTCATTGCTACAAATCTAAACAAATGTGCGGGCTGATGTGTCAGTTATGTGTTATGTTTTTTCTGTATGAGCGCAGTAAGCAATTCATACACCTGCTTTGCCTCGGCATTGTTTTGCAGCAGTTCCAGGTGCTTAGTGATTACACCTGTGTCATTGCGTTTAGCCGGACCGGTTTGAATCTTGTGCGGGTTTTGTTTCATGGCATCCTGTAAAGCCGCTGTGAGTAAAGGATGCAGCAGGTTAACGGGGAGTTTGTTGGCTTCGAGTAATTCGTAGGCAGTGCCGTAAAGGTAATTCGTAAAATTGTTGGCAAACACCGCTGCCAGGTGCAATTGTAACCGTTTGGCTGAATCCATGCGGTGAACATAGTTCGAAATTCTGTCGGCCAGTATATTGAGCTTTTCTTCAGATGTGCTGTTGTTACCTTCTATACAAATAGGGATGTTCAGAAAATCCTTCAGCTCATTTTTGTTAAAGGTTTGTACCGGGTAAAAAACTCCGTACTGATAGGAACTTTTATTCAAAACATCTAATGGCGTACTACCTGAACAATGTGCCACTACCTGTTGCCCCAAATTGAGTTGTGCCGCAATGGACGCAATGGCCGAGTCTTTCACACACAGCAACACCATATCGGCTGTGGGGTCAATATTACTGAGGTTGGTATCAGCCAATGCATTCACTTCTTTTGCCAATGCATTCGAATGGTTGAGGTGCTGGCTGATAACCTGCAATACCGTTTGGCCATTGTGGTGTAAGGAATGGGCCAGATTCCATGCGAGGTTTCCGGCACCGATGATGGTGATTTTGTAGGACATGGCAGTTAATTACTGCGTCTAATTTCGGTAATTCTGCGTTGAATACTCAATAAAAATCCGATAATCATAACAATGGTTCCACCCCACAGGAAGTTGATGTAAGGGAATACAATGGCTTTCATGATGATGAAATTTTTACGCGGACTACGTTCGGCAGTTTCTATCAGGATATGTTCTGTTTTAGGATCGATGTTCATAAAACGGAAACGCAGCCCGGTTTCATCGCTCACTTTTTCAATGCTTACAATACCGTTACCTTCAATGGCGTAAACGGGTTCAACGGTGTAGGTACTGTCCAGGGTTACTATACGTATTTTTGCGGCTACGGCTAAATCAACATTAGCTAATTCAGGCGAACTGTTGCGGTCAACTTTGGTGTGTAATCCGTCAAAGTAAACCATGCCGTTGTTGGTACGAACACTATCGCCTTGTTTTAACTCGTGTTTCTTTTCGTTGTGGAAAGGCGCATCATTTTCTTCGTTCTTCTTAGGTACTGAGCTTACATACGTGAACACATCATGCGATAAATAGTGTCGTGTATCCGGATTGGCAATAAAGCCCATCTTCGGATTAATCTGTCCGTTAGGGTAAAGCATAAATGTATTCTTTACATTCCCTTCTTTATCTAACTGTTCATAACGCACCTTGTAGTAAATATTTACCCACTTACTGGAGTCGCCTAAATAAGTTACCCGGTAGTTATTCATGTCAACAGGCTTGCCTTGTTCCAGGTAAATGTTTTCGTAATTCTCCTTTACAGTTTTCTGATCTTCACCATCAAAGAATGCTTGCCCGGTATTGTTGCGCGAGATCACATTTTTATTGGCTGAAGAAACCAATACACCAATGAGCATAAGTCCGAAACCAATGTGGGCCACAGATGCTCCTGATACTTTTATCTTGCCCTGAATAAACGGCCAGGCGGTTTTAAAGTTGACCACAATGGTATAAACGGAGGCAAACAATAAAATGAAGTACAGCCAATTATTTAACTCAAACCACCAGAAAGCAATACCGGTTAACACCAATGAAATACTTCCCAGCACAGCAGCTTCTTTCCAGAATTTTTTGCTGTCGGTTTTCAGGTACTTGAGTAATTGTGCCGTTGCAGTTAGCAAAGCAATCAATATAGCAATGGGCAATTGCCATTTGTTGTAGTGAGCAATTACATCAGTAGGTGGCGCCATGTTGCTGCCAAATACTTTATTGATAACGGGCAGGGAAGTGGTAAGTATTATTTGGAAGGCAGATACAATCAATACTAATGCACCAATGAACATCCAAAACTCACGTGAGTAAGCATTTTCTTCTAAGGATGTTGTGGGTATTTTTTTCCAGTGTACCACCATTAGCACTATAGCCAGTACAAGGAACATGAGCAGAAATACTAGCAGTTGTCCGCTCATGCCTAAGTCGGTAAAGGAGTGTACGGAGGAGTTGCCCAAAATACCACTGCGGGTTAAGAACGTGGCATACAGCACCAATACAAAACTGGTAATCACCATAAGGTAACTGAAGTGCAGAGCGGTTTTGCGCGCTTTGTAGATGAGCATGGTATGTACCGCACCAATCAGAATTAACCAGGGGATAAGGGAGGCATTTTCTACAGGGTCCCAGGCCCAGTAACCACCAAAACTCAATGATTCATAGGCCCAGAAACCGCCCATAATAATGCCTGTTCCCAATACCATTACTCCAATGAGTGCCCAGGGCAAAGCTGGCTTAATCCACTCGGTATACTTTTTCTGCATCAAGGCTGCCATGGCGTATGCAAACGGAACAATGGTACAGGCAAAACCAAAGAACAAGGTAGGCGGATGAATCACCATCCAGTAATTCTGTAACAGCGGATTCAAACCGTTGCCGTCTTTAATGCGGGTAAGGTAATCGGGCATACTGAAAACAGGGCCGCTTTCATTTACTATGCGCATCAGTTCAAACGGACTGCTGCCTAATTTGTAGCCGAAAACTTTAACTCCGATAAGCATGGAGGTTAGTGCAATTTGTGAAAGGCTGAGCACAAACATGACGGGGTATTTCCATTCTTTGGCAGTAAAGAGCAGAATTAATCCCAGTACCATGTGCCAGAAAATCCACAGCAGAAAACTTCCTTCCTGACCTTCCCAAAAACAGGAGATCATGTAATACCAGGGCAGGTCGGTTGACGAGTGCTGCCAGGCATACTGGTACTCGAAGTAGTGACTGTAAATAATATAGAACAGGGAAGCTACAATGCTCAGCACAGCGGCTGCATGCAGATAAAAGCCAATTACGGCAGATTTACCCCAGCCGGTTTCATCGGGTGAGCGAAAGGCTTTGAAAAAAGCGGCACTGCTGAATATGGCTGTGGCAAAAGCGAGAACTACTGAGAAATGTCCCAGATTTCCGGGTAACAAATGTTCTCCTTCAAAAATAATTTCCTGCATGTTCGGGGTCTAAAGTTCTCCGGGTTTTTGTCCTTCCGTGTATTTAGACGGGCATTTCAAAAGTATTTGTGAGGCTTCGAATTCGTCTTTGTTCAGGGCTTTGCCCACGATCACAATTTTTTCAGAACGTTCGAAATCCTGCGGTTTGGTGTTGTGGTATATCACTTTCATTTCCATGCCTAAACTATCCTGCATATAAAAACTGAAGTGATTTGCGTCTTTTTCGGGATTATATTCCAGCGGTTTATCGCGGTTAAGTGTGCCAATAACGTGGTATTCTGAGCCCATGTTTTCCACTGCTGTATCAAAGGCTACGTAAGTGCTGCTGTCTCCATAAGTACTTACAATGGCCCCAATAGCAGCGGCAATAAGAACAATGGCAATAATGTATTTGAGCTTCATGTATATTTTCTGTTGTCTGATTAACTTTTACCTGTAGGAATTTGTTTTTCGATGCGCCCCACTTTTCGGTCAATAAAAAGCAGGTACACCACAATGCCGGTAAAAATTACAGCAATTACAGCAACCACCACCATCAGCTTGTTGTCAGAACCTTCAGCTTCAGCGGCTGCACTGCCGGTAACAGATAATATATCCAGATTTGGAATGTGAAACAGACTTAAAAAAAATGCGATCACTGCTTTCATAATCAGTTGTCGTTTAACGTTTGTTCAATCTTTTTAATTCGAACGCGAATTGTCGCAATCCACGTGCCAAGAAGCGTCCATCCGAGCACTGCAGGATAAAAAACCATACGCATGTTGCTGTCTAAATCGTATTGGTTAAATCCCGGGTTTCCTCCGTTGCCGGGGTGAAGTGAAGCGGTAAGCCTCGGTAATACAAATATCAACACCACAAAAACGGGGAATGCAAATATATTGTAAACGGCTGAAATTCTTGCTCTTTTTTCCACATCTTCTAAAGCATCTCTCAACACTGTGTAAGCTAAATAAATCAGCATGCCAATGGCCGCGCTGTTCAGTTTGGGGTCATTGGTCCACCAGGTTCCCCAGGTATTCTGGGCCCAAATCATACCGGTAAGTAAACCCAACACTCCGAAAAATATCCCTGAAAAGGCCAGTTGTGAAGCAATAATGTCGTATTGACGCTGGTTGGTGCTCAGGTAAACAATGCTGTAAACGGTGGAGGCCAGCAGCAGCAGTAACATACTGAACCACATGGGCACATGAAAATACAGGTTACGGATGGATTCTTCCAGAATGGGCAAATGGGGCACCGGCCCCGTAAGTCCTTGAAAGATGGTGTAGTAGAGTAAAACCACACACAGTATTTTCCACCAGTGTTTAGCCATAAAGCGGTGCAAAGTTAGCCAATGCAGCTAAGTATGGAAATGAAAAGAGGAAATTAATTTTTAATGCGAAGCGGAGCTCAGTGCAGCTGATTCTTAATGAATACTCAATCATTCAACATTAAGAATTAATCACTCAAAATTAGCCCCTCAGTCTTTCCAGATAAAAGGAAACAGGATGTAAGCCAGAACCGCGATAATGAGGTTGATGAGCAGTATAACAGAAAAATCCTGGTAGAAGGTAGTGTAGTCCAATCCGTCAACGGCTTTTTTGGCTACTTTAATGGTGACCAGCAACAACGGAATGATTACCGGAAAACTCAGAATGGGCATAAGCACGTGGCTGTTATTGGCCTTGGAAGCAATGGCCGAAACCATAGTAAAACAAGCAGCCAATCCCATACTTCCCAAGGCTGCGGTGAGGGTAAAGGCCCACATGTTCTGAATAATGTTGCCGATAAGGGTACAATACACCAGCAAACACAACATGCTCAGCACAAGCATGAGCAGTGTGTTGTATATCATTTTGGAAAGTATAATGCCTTGCGCACTGGCAATGGTGTAATAATACAACATGCGTCCGCGGCTTTCTCCGATAAAAGATTTAGCCACGGCACTCACACTACTAAACAGCATGATAATCCAAAACAGCGCGTTCCAACTGGCGGGATTGACTACATGAAAAGAAAGGAAAGCCACAAATACAGAAGATATCACGTAGAGTAACATTCCGTTAATGGCATAACGTTGTCTCCACTCAGTGAGCAGTTCCTTCTTCAGCAATACACTTACTTCATGCTTTAAAGTCATGGGGCGAAATTACAATTAATGTTGAATTCTTAATTCCTAATGTTTAATCGGGGCTTTTGGGTGTTTAAGTGGGTAAGTGTTTTGGTGTTTATGTGGGGCATTTATTTTAAGCCACAGATTTCACAGATAAGAAAATTAATCAGTGTAATCAGTGGCAGTCCTGCGCTTCGCTTAATGTTGAAACGAAGTTCACCGTAGCTAATTCTTAATATTTAATGAGGGCTTTCGGTAAATGTGATATAATTTGTGAAATCAGTGTTAATCAGTGGCAGCATATCGGTAGTGTGAACAGAACTCTACTGCTTAGGTGCTGGAACCGGTTGGCATTCTATAGTGAGTTGTTTTACCCATTGCTTTTTCTTTTCGTCCCAGTATTCTTTATCTGATGGCGTAAGGTGCTCAATGGGCATTTGTGTATCCACTTTAATTAAAGGTTGATTGGTGCTGCTGAAGGTAATTTCAGTTTCATACCAATACCTGCTGGCTCCGGGATTCATACTGATATTGGCACTTTCTACTGAGCCATTGGGGCGGTGTTTCAATGTGGTAATGATGGAGTAGGAGAAGCGTTTGTCCTCGAAGGTATAGGTAAGTTGTCCGTTCATATCAAAGAGTTGAATGGTGCGCTGATCATTTTTCCACGGACTGGTTTTTACAGATATTTTTTTGCTGTTGCTGTAGTACACGTATTGTGTGTCGGTGGGCAATTTGTAAACCGGAGTTTTTACAGGCTTTTTCTCCGGAGTTTTTTTGACAGGGTCAGGGGTGATAATTTTTTTGATAGGTTGAGGTGTTGTTTTCTTTACCTGTTGAACAGTATCGGTGTGTTCGATGACTACTTGTTTTTTATGTACCTGAACAGTTTCCGTTTCGTACACTATAACCTTTTTTCTATGGTACACGGTATCGGTATCCTGTGTTGTGCCGTTGTTTTCAGCTGTACACCCCCAAATAAGTGCAGTGATCAAAAGTGGTAAGATGATTCGCATGTGACTCTCTAAGCTAAAATGATTCCAAAAATTACGGAGTATCGTTTTTCAGGTCAGCCGGACTATCGACACTTTTTATGGCACGTGAGTCGGGGGCGAAAATATATTTGGTACGAATGGATTGCAAAAAATGGCGGAGAGAGGTTTGGCCGCTGTTATAATATTCCCGCATTTTGATAGCCGTTTGCTGTTCGTATATAGCCAGTAAAGGTTCTGCAAAACCGTCATCGTTTTTGAAACAAACGGCATCATATTCTGCTTCCCGTGCTTCGATGAGCGCCTGTATATCAGCCGAGGTGAGGAAAGGGTAATCACACCCTGCAACCAGTAAAGCCTGATTGTGGTTTTGCTGAAAAACACTGAGCACACCCGTCATGGGGCCTGCACCCGCAAAGGTGGTTTCATCAGATATAACTACCGCATTGGTTGCTAGTTTTGCTTTTTGTTCAGCATTGCAGGAAATCACCACATCGTCACACAACGGAAACAACAATTGCTGAACATGGTACACCTGTTCTGATTGGTGGTATTTAATAAAGGCTTTATCGGTTCCCATGCGGGTGCTTTGGCCTCCGCACAACACTACTCCGGTAAGCGATGCAGGAGAATAAGCCTCATTCAGGAAATACTCTTTGTGTAGTAACTTGGCCTCGGGAATATTATAATGTAACAAAGCTTCCTGTAATAAATAATCTCGAATAATGAGCAACAGTTTAGTGCTTGTAGTGTGTTGTTTGAAATGTTCAATTACACTGGTAATGGCCGGCTCCAAACCTTCTTTGCGATCCATT
>DATGWX010000187.1:0-2045 GCA_035299275.1 Bacteroidia bacterium | reverse complement strand
CCGTAGTTTTCATAGTTGAAGCGGGCAAAGTAATCATCGGTAATCTTACGCTTGTGCATAATGTAAAAAATGCTTTCGCATGATTTAAGCACTACGTTACCGGTGAAACCATCGCATACAATCACATCGGCCTTGTCATTAAAAAGATCACGGCCCTCAGCGTTGCCCACAAAGTTTATCAGTTTGTTTTCAGCTAACAGTTGGTGCGCTGCCAGAGTAAGAATATTACCTTTCTCTTTTTCAGCACCTATGCTCAGCAAGGCAACCTTAGGGTTATCTCTCTTGAACACATGCTGGCTGTATAGAGAGCCCAGTATGGCAAATTGATTGAGCATTTCAGGCTTGCAGTCAGCATTGGCTCCCACATCCAGTAAAATACCATTAGAACCGTCTGCTTTCGGAAGTACACTCAAAATGCAGGGGCGGCTCACACCCTCAATTGGTTTAACTGAAAAAATAGAACCTACCATCATGGCTCCGGTATTTCCGGCACTGATGAATGCATCTATTTTTCCTGTAGCCAACAGGTGAAAGCCAACAGCAATACTGGAATCTTTCTTAGATTGAAGAGCTTTGGTAGGATGTTCACCCATTTCAATAACCTCAGTGGTATGAATAAATTCACATTGAGAGGTATCAGTACCGTGTTCAGCAAATAATGCTTTTACCACGGGCTCATCACCAATAAGCACCAACTTAGACGACCGGCCAAGTAAAGGCAAGGCGTCTATGCAACCAAGAACTGACTGTGCGGGTGCGAAATCGCCACCCATCATGTCAAGACCTATTCTGATCATCTATGACTCAAATAGAGACTAAGCTTCAGCTTCTTTTCCGGGAAGTACTTTTTTGCCTTTGTAGTACCCGTTGGCTGTAACTCTGTGGTACAGGTGGGTTTCACCTGAAGTAGGGTCAACAGCGATAGTAGGTGCTGTAGCTTTGTAATGCGTTCTTCTCTTGTCTCTGCGAGCGTTAGAGAGTTTTCGTTTTGGATTTGGCATTGTTCGCTAAATATTAATTGTTACTAAATAAATCTTTCAATTTGTTCCATCGTTCATCACCTTTTTCAGGCTCGTCTTCGGTATTTCCGGCTGAAAGTTCTTCCAGCTTTTTCAGCGTGTCTTTGTCACACTCCGGTGTGTTTCCCGGATTACCGCAATTACGTGCCAGAGGCAGTGCCAGCATCACATAGTCATACAGGTGCTGCCTGATGTTAAACACATGGTCTTGTCTCGACAGGTAAATAATGTCATCGTCATCCGTATCGGCCGGCTCATCAGTTATTTTTACCACCAACAAACCCGCAGTGTTTATTTGCTGCGGATAATTACTCAAACATTTTTCACAATCGAGGGTAAGGTCGCCCTGAACAGTGAAGTTAACGTTAATCAACGTTTCTCCCTTATCCAGCTCAGCCACTACCTGCAATCGAGATGCGCGGATTGAGTTATTTTCAAACGATTCAAAAAACGGTAAGCCCAACGAATACTCATATCGGTTGGTGCCATTACGCAGTTTGGACAGTTCAATATCAAACTCTTTCAACTTCACCCTTTTCGCATTTAAGCCCGCAAAGATATGAAGATTGAATTAAAATCGAAACAAAATGATGTAATTGGCTTGAAAGCAGGGATAAAACCTAAAAATCTATTCTGAAACGCTCTCTTCTGAGGGGGGTAAAGGGTAGAGGGTTGGCCGTAATTTCATCGCTGTTGTGACGATGGCGGATAATATCTACTGCTGCGTAAAGGGCATTTCGGAAAGAAATTTCGCTGGCCTGATTTTTTCCGGCCAGGTTGTAGCCTGTTCCGTGGTCGGGAGAGGTGCGGACCGCTGCCAGCCCGGCTGTATAGTTTACCCCCTCTTCAAAAGCAAGGTGCTTAAACGGAATAAGGCCCTGATCATGGTACATGGCCATTACTGCATCAAAAGATTTGTACTGGCGCGAACCAAAGAAGCCATCAGCAGGGTAAGGCCCGAAGGCATATATGTTTTCGTTTTGGGCCGCTTCAGCCGCTTTTGCTATAATGTCTTTGTCTTCTGTT
>DATGWX010000186.1:0-4109 GCA_035299275.1 Bacteroidia bacterium | reverse complement strand
TTCGCGGGTAAAATCATAGAACGATGCGCTTCCGTATACATTGGCTTTACCAATCAAAAACTCATCGGCCAGTTTTTCCATTTCTTCTACGGAGGGTGTGCCGGTTGATTTAGCTAAACGGCCTATTTGTTCAAACAGGTTGTTTTCAAGTCCTTTTTTACCGCTCAGGTCGCTGATGTTTTTTGACATGGGTGTTTATTTATGGGAGTCGGCTAATGGGTTATCAAACATATCGCTTTGGTCTTCGGTGGTTCCGTCAAGGCATTTAAAATCTTTTTCTACCATCAGAAACAGTGATTGTCCATCGGGCAGGGGCATGTGATTATCATAACCCACCCACTCTGTTGAGGTCCATTCATCACTCATTTTTTCCGGCATATAAACCGTTACGGTAGTTCCGTCAAATGTTGAGGAAAGATCTTTACCATCACCGCCACGTTGTAATTTGTACGTCAATGTATGTGTACCGAAGTTGGTTTCTTCTTTCACTGTTCCTGTATTTTTGAACAGGTCAATTTCTGATTTGGTTAAGCGTAAACGAACGCTGTTGCCTTTGATGCGTATTTTCATACTTCTATTCTGTCGGGGCGGTTGTAGATGTTAAATCTGTTGTCTCTTAAAAAGCCAACCAAAGTTATATCAAATTCCTGAGAAAGTGCAACGGCCAGGCTGCTGGGAGCACCTACGGCACACACCACCTGAATGCCTGCCATAGCTGCCTTTTGTATCAGCTCAAAACTGGCTCTTCCGCTCAGCAGCAAAATGTGTTGGTGCAGGGGCACTGTTTTTTTACCCACGCAGGCTCCTATGAGTTTATCTAAGGCATTGTGCCGTCCTACATCTTCCCGTAAGTTGATTAGTTGGCCGGTTTGGTCGAAAAGTGCAGCGGCATGTATTCCTCCGGTGTGTTCAAACACGCTTTGTTGTTCACGTAAAAGTTGAGGAAGTTGTAGAACGAGCGATGAAGCCACTTTAAATGAATTGTGGGGAGCAGTAAACCTGCAAACGGTTTTAACCGATTCAATACTTTCCTTGCCACATACTCCGCAACTGCTGCTGGTGTAGAAGTTGCGTTGCAGTTGGTTGAAATCAATTACTACATCAGGATGTAACTCCACCCGCACAATATTTTCCAGATTTTCGATGGTGTTCACCTCCGTACAATACTGAATTTTGAGTACCTGATCGGCTGATTCGATAATGCCTTCTGTAAATAAAAAACCCAGAGCGAGTTCAAAGTCGTTACCCGGAGTGCGCATGGTAACTGAAATACTTTTTTGCAAACGTTCATCATGCGGACCAAATCCTAAGCGGATTTCTAACGGTTCTTCGGCAGCAAGTAAGTCGACAGTTTTGTCGGTGGAGGTACCGTTGACTTTGGTGATGTTTACATGTGCAACACTTGGCTTGGCCATGCGGGAGAATTTGTAGTCAAATATCGTATTTAATCCCGAGAAGCGAAACCTATAAAAAAAAGAAAACCCTTCAATTACGAAGGGTTTCCAGATGAATCGGGAACAAAAAATTTTACTTCAGCATTTTGTTGCTTTCCAATACAGTTCCGTTGGCATCACTGATGATAAGAATATAAAAACCTTTTGCCAGTGACGAGAGTGAAAGTGTAGAAGCTACAGAAGTAATTTCCTGTTTAGCTACTTCAGAGCCATTGATATTGAGAAGTGTTGCTGTTACAGGGTTTCCGGTAGTATTTTCAACGGTGATAAACTCGTTGAACGGATTTGGGAAGCTTCTGATAAATGCATTTTCTTTTGCTTCATTGATACCGCTTGGCATGCTTGTTTCAGAAGAGATGCGGTAATTTCTCATCCACTGCCCACGTACTTCTCCGTTAGGGAAAGCAGCAGTGTGTATGTTTACATACAAGCTGTCATTTGTGCGTAGCGGAATTGAGTTGGCATTGCCAAAAGGAGCCCAATACGCATATGCTCCGTTATTCATAAAGTTACTTCCGATGTCATACACCACACCACCTGATTGTCCTTTTACCGCTTTGTGAAAATGAGCGGCTGTGATGGCTCCGGTTAAATTATCAACGGCAATCATGTAGTGCAGGTTGTTGCGTGCACGATCATACGTACCCACACCTGCACCCATGCCCATCGCATTGGTAGAAGCCTGCTGTCCGTCCAGTTCAAGAATAAATCCTTCGCGGGCCAAACGTGTTACGTTGCCTCTTAACTCTCCGTTGCCATTGGCACTGGTGTGAATTACCAGGTAAATGTTGCCTTCCAATAATTGATTTAATAAAGCAGGTGTAAGAGGTTCAGTGCCGTCTGTTGACGACCAGGTGCCGCTTATTCTGTTGCCGTTAATGGTTAATCCTTTTACAACAGGACCGCTGGCAGTTGGTGCAGCATTGTGAAAATGTGCCGCAGTTGCGGCAGAGCTGAGGTTGTCAAAAACAAAATCGAAAGTCAGTTGAGTAAAATCGTTACTGAGAGAGAGGTTACCCACTGCCCAGCCATTGGATGGTGTACCGATTGAACCTCCGCCTGAGATGATTTGTGCGGTATTAGCTACGGCATCAAAACGGATATCGTTTCCGGCCACCTGACCTCTGATTTCGCCATTCGGATTAGCCGCAGTATGCACGTTTACATACACCTGATTCAGGTTCATGTATTTCATCAGGGTGTCGCGCTCAGCGGCAGTAATCATTCTGCCTCCGGAGAGACTCATACTGTCAGTACGGATAAATTCATCCAGACCCAGCAACACTCCGCCTGATTGTAACAAGGCTCCTTTGTGTAAATGCACTGCAGTAATTTTTCCGGATAACCCGGCTGTTTGCAGGTTGAGCCACATTGAGTCCATTTGCTGATTGATGCCCATGTGAAGCACTCCTCTGGCAGTTACCAATACATTTCCGGCTTGTAAACCATCCAGTGAAGCACCCATTCCGTAGTCGCGTTCCAGCATTATTTGCCCGCGGATTTCTCCGTTGGGATTAGCTGTAGTGTGTACATTCAGGTAAAGCATATCAATCATCAGATCATTCCAGATGTTTGTTAAGCCGCTGCCTGTAATAAAGGTACGTACTACATTTTTATTCAGCTTAGGACCTAAATCAAGCACTACGTTTCCGTTGGTACCTTTTGCTCCTTTGTGAATGTGAATACCGGTAATGTTGTTACCTAAACCGGTTACGGCAATGTTTACCCAAAGGGTATCGCGGGTGCTGTTGAGCATCATGGCGCCTACACCTGATGCAGTTGTACTAACAGCGGGAACTTCATTGGCTCCTGATAATTTAGCAGCAAATGTTAAACGGTTACTTAAGTGATCGGCTTGTGCACTTACCAGCGCACATACACCTAACATAGTTGTAATTAATTTTCTCATACAATTTATTTTTTGATTGTACGAGTATATACGGGTGAATTTCCGGAGTGGATTGAAAGAAATTAAATATTTCCGATTACGGTGAGTTTTTCCAGCGTAGGAGTGGGGCTTCCACCGCGCTTCTCCAGCGTTACAGCAAAGGTTTGAGCGGCATCTACATTTTTAACTTTTTGTAAAGTATCGCTGTTCAATTCAAAAACTCCGGCATCTACGGGTTTACCATCAACCAATGCCCACAATTGGTATTGCTCACCTTCAGCAGGAGCGGGGAGGTTTTTAACGTTTACAAATGCTTCCTTCGTTAAAGGGTTCCAGTATACAATAGCCATAGCATCGGGTGATGTTGGCATCCCTTTCATAGCCACCATTTTGATGTCAGGATTTTTGAGGATAGCCATTTCTTCCGACAGCTTGTTACTGTTTAAACTAGCTTTTTCCAGTTGGTCACTCAGCAGGTTTTGTTGCGAAGTGAGTTGTGCTATTTCGTTTCTGGAATTGGTGTATTGTGTTTTGTAATAATATGTAAGTGCTGAACTTACCAGTAATAAAGTAACCGAGGCCGCAACCGCATATTGATAGTTTCTGATAATACGCATTCGTTGCGGATTGGTATTGGCAGATGTTTGTTTTTGGCCGGGAGTAAATTCAATCTGAGACTTTATCTTTTCTTTTAAGTGCGCAGGAGGGGTGATGGCATTTGCCTGTGCAAACGTTTCTAAGCTCAGTTGTATTTGCTCATACTCCTG
>DATGWX010000185.1:0-3096 GCA_035299275.1 Bacteroidia bacterium | reverse complement strand
GCAAATCACCCAAAGGAAGCAATTGTGCCCCGATGTTGAACTCCTCGTATTCATGCGGTTCACGCACGTCAATGATGTGGAGTTTTTCCTGATTATCTAAACGTTCTTTGAGTTCCTGTACGGTAATGTCGGCCATAAGTTTAAGCGTAATATAGGGTTGCAAATTACGACAGTATTTTGGAAATATCAGCAAGGTATCGGACTTCCTGCCGGACCTTCAAAGCAAATCACGCTAACATCTATACCTCTACTGCTTCACCAACTTCAGTGTATTCACCGCACCGGTGTTCAGGTCTTTTACCACCGCCACGTACATCCCTTTGGGCCAGTTACTGATGTGTACTTCATGCGCCACATCAGCCCGCGCAGTGTGGTAAAGCTGACCGGTAACGGCATAAATTTCAATGAGACAATTGTTGTGCTGAGCCAGTGTGATGGTAACATGAGAGGCTGCGGGATTCGGATACAATGCCGCAAAACTTTCCTTCGCGGCAGGCTTGGGTAATGACGGCACACTCAACGGATCTTCTACCTGATTGCCCAGTACCGGACGCATCATCAGCGCTCCGCGAATGAGCGAAGGCTGCCATCCGCTGCCCACAAAGAAGCTTAAGTTAGGGTTTACCATTTGCGAGGCCGAGAGCATGGAGGCATAGTTCACATCCAATCCAACATTGAGAATAAAATCGGAGGTTTGTATCCAGCCGATGTAAAATACACCTGCAGGGTAAGATAATAAATCAATGAACTGCGGAGTATCGAGAACAATGGTGGCAAAACCGTTTACTTCATCGGTGTAAAGCGGACCGCTTACCGTTTGAAAATAACGCAGCTTTTCTTTGTTGCCTATCTCACTCCAGATGGCCAGCGTAAAGTCTTTGCCTTTAACATCTGTTTCTGCTTGATTAAAGTATACGCGTATGGCTCGTAAAGTATCTGCTTTGTTGAGTTTGTACTTAAGCGCCACCTTTCCCGCAGAACCAATGATACCGTAGCCCGATTCAGCCGTGCCATCATCATAAGCAAAATAGTTACTGAACTCCTGCAGGTGAACCAGCGAATCGTTTCTTCGGTTAATGTCAAAGGTGGAGAATACCTTGTATACTGTTTTGATGCGGTAGAAGGAATCCTCCGGTTCTGAAGTGGGCACAGTGATTTTTTTCAAGCGATACAATGCCGTATCGTTTCCTGCAATATTGAGGCGGTTGGAGTCTTCAGAAAGTATGTTGCCGTATTTATCAAATGCTTTGTATTGGTGTACTACCTGCGCTACTTGTAAATCAAGGTTACGCGCCCTGATGTAAACACTGTCCACCACTTCGTTTTGTCCACCATTTTTAAACTGCTTCCAGGGCATGGAGCGGTAATTTTTCAGCAATGAACGTGCAGTGTTGTTGATGGTAATGTCTTTAAAAGTAGTATCGTTCAGGCTCCTGAATTTCTCCATGCGCACATAATCCAGGTGCCAGTGGTTGAGGTTGCCACTCAGGCCTACCCTGTTCATCCAACGAAAACGGAAACCCGCATGAAAATAGTTGGTATTACTTACCGGAACAATTACATACTGAAATGGCTGTGGGCGCATTCCTTTTGTTTGCCATACACGCACCCACACCCCGAATTGGTTATAAAATTCGAGCACAAGCGAATCTCTTTGTGCCAGTGAGTCTAACCCTATACCCTGTGCCTGCAAATAAAAACTGAGGTAAATGGAATCAGCCGGGTTGGAGGTACTGAGGTCAATGTATCGACTGGTTAAAGTATCCCCGAAACCGTAAGGGTCAAATCCGGTATTGTTGTAAGCGTCTCCGAAACGGTTGAGGGCATCAAAAGTGGCTACATTAAAAGAGGGAGGGTTAATGGCAAACGAGTTATTGATGTACACTGCCATATCGCTCCACTTAGTGGTATCAGGGTATACACGTGATGAGGTGAAATCATCTACAAAGGGGAGTTGAATGGTATCACCGGTGCTCATTGTAGTTACATCCGGCACAGGCAAATGCTTCAACTCTTTGAGGTAAGCCTTGATGTGCGGATTACTCTTTAACGGAGCAATTACCTCCTGTGCAAGAAGAGTATACGGAAAAATAAATAGCGATAAAAAAACGACAATTATTCTCATTAAGGATTATTTCAGATAGATATCAATGGTTTGCCCCTGCGAAATTTTAAGTCCTGCTCCAGATGAGGGATTTTGTCTGTACACCTTGGCGGTAGACTTATCAGCACCTGCTTCGTACTCCACTGTTCCAGTAGCTAAACCTGAACCTTGCAAAACAAACAGGGCTTCTTCATATGTAAGGTTGGTCAACTCGGGTACATCAATTTCGGTGCTGCCCAATCCGTCACCCAGCACCAAATCAATGGATGAACCTTTGAGCACTTTGGTATCAGGTAAAACCGGTTGTCCATTGTAAAGTTGTTTCAGTACAATGTTTTTGGCCAAATCAGGCTTGTAGGAAATTTGTCCTTCCTTCAACCCGAAGCTGAGTAAGATAGACACCGCCTGACGGTAAGAAACATCAATGAGGTTGGGCATTTTCACCTGCGGAGGCTCTGAAGAATTGAGGGTAACATAAATCACACGTCCTTCTTTTACCTTTTCTTCAGGCATGGGATTTTGGTCAATAATGGCATTTTTCGCTTTATCGGGGAAAAACACCGAATCGGTAATCTGGTAACGAAGATTTTTGGATTCCAGCAGTTGCACCGCTTTCTCAATGGAAACTCCACGTATATCCGGAACTGCCAAAGATTCTCCGTGGCGGGTACTGGAGTTGAGCCAGGCAAAGGTTCCCAACAGCATAAGCACCAATACCACAAGTGCCAATACAATGTTGGTGAAAAAGGGCTTGGAAATAAAAAACCTTAAAAAACTCATGCTACCTGTTGGCGTGAAAAACCGTACTGCAATATTGCATCAATAAATTCAAAAGGTTTATATCCGTTAATGGCGCACTGGTGAAATATGCAGGTGGCGGGAGTCATACCGGGCAAGGAGTTCACCTCGATAAATATGACCTCCACGCTGTTGTCCTGATGCACCTTTACAAAGGCATCAATGCGGGCATATCCTTCTACTTTAAGTACCTG
>DATGWX010000184.1:0-5855 GCA_035299275.1 Bacteroidia bacterium | reverse complement strand
AAAATCAGAGGCCAGGGCCAATGAACAGCCGGCTCCTGCAGCGACTCCGTTTAAACGGCAAATGATGGGCTTGGGCATGTTGCGCATGGCGCGGATGATGGGGTTGTATCTTTTCAGTAACGAATCGGCCAGGGAACGTTTTTCAGCACCGGCAATGGCCTTCAAATCCTGACCCGAGCAAAAGGCTTTGCCTGCTCCGGTGAGTACTACCACCCGCACATCTTTATCACGTTCCGCTTTCTTTAGAGCATCCTGCAAATCATAGCTCTGTTGGTCGTTGAAGGCATTGAATGAATCGGGGCGATTCAGGGTAATGGTGCAAACGCGGTTAGTAATGTCAAATAATAAGGTTTCGTAACTCATGGAATTAATTTTTACGGCTCAAAAATACAAAAAGGAAAGAGGTTCCCGCACAAATTGTCTGCCTCTTCTTTTTCAGAGGGCCGGTGGATGCAAAAGCAGGTTCACACTAAAACTAGTGCGTGCGTTTCATGCGCACTTCGTTAATGCGGGTATGGTATACGGAGATGATGGTGAACTCGTATTTGCCAATCTGAATTTTTTCGTCTTTGAGCGGCAGGCTTTCGTGGTGTTCAATAATAAATCCGCCCAGAGTACTGTATTCGCCTTCGGGGATATTCAAATCGTATTCGCGGTTGAGGTAATCAATTTCTAAACGGGCAGAAAAAACATATTCAGTATCGCTTATTTTTTGTTCAGTGAGTTGTTCTACATCGTACTCGTCTTCTATCTCGCCAAAAATTTCCTCCATAATGTCTTCGTTGGTCACAATGCCGGCTGTTCCGCCAAACTCATCTACTACCAGTGCCAGACTTTTTTTGTTGTTGGAGAACAGTTTGAGCAATTCATTTGCTTGCATGGTTTCTGTTGCTATGATGGGCGAAATCATGATGGACCTAATGTTTTTGGGCTTTTTAAATACCTCTACCTGGTGCACATATCCGATAATGTTGTCGATGGAATCATGGTAAATAAGAATTTTGGAGTGACCAGATTCCAGAAATTTGGCATACAAATTTTCAATGGTATCGGTTACCTCAATGGCCACCAATTCAGTACGTGGGACCATACACTCGCGCACTTTTACGTTGGCAAAATCGAGCGCATTTTTAAACATTTCGGTATCAATGTCAGCGTCTTCATCCAAATCAAGTTTTGCACTTTCATTGATGTAGTTATCTAAATCTATTTTACTGAAAACGGGTGTGCTTTCTGAAAACTCCAGCCGGAATATTTTAACGAAAACAAACTTGGAGAGGTAGACGATAAAATGCACAATGGGCCACAACAGGTAATAAAAAATCATGAAGGGCAGGGTGAGCATAAACAACACCACATCAGGGTTAATGCGGAACAGTGCTTTAGGAATAAACTCGGCAAACAGGAGCACTATAGCGGTTGAAACTATTGTGGTGCAAAACAGTACCAAAAATTCATTGTCCTGTTCATACGGCAAATACTCGCGCATAACGGGCGATACGGCACCGTCCATGTACAAACTGTATATTACCAGTGCAATGTTATTGCCTATAAGCGTAGTGCTGATAAACTTGGAAGGTTCTTTTACAAACTGTGAAAGTATTTTAGCGGTGTAACTTCCCTGCTTACTTTTAAGTTCAATGCGCAATTTGCTGGCTGTGATAAATGCAATCTCAATCCCGGAGAAAAATGCCGATAAGAGCATGGCCACAAGAATGATATATAAGGAGTGGTCCATGTTAGCCGATTAAGTTTTTTTTATATTTCCAAAGCAACACACACACGGCACTCAGCACAAAAAAGGTATATGCCTTTCCGTAAATGAATCCATCGGTAAGTGTAACCACAATACAGGTGAGTAAAGCAGCAATTGCCAGCATGAGCCACATTTTATTTACCCACTGCCCCATTGCCGTCCTCCATTCTTATTGTTCCGCTCAACTTGAATATTTTGTACTTCGAAAAATCTTCGTTTGATTCAAAGCCGTACCCGTATAATATTTCATCTGCTGTATGTATGGTTACGTACTTATCTGAATGAATTTTCTTTCGCTGTTCGTCCCAAATTATTTCTTCGGTGTTTAATCGTTCACCTTTGGTATTCACCAACACCACACTGTCACGTGCAATCATCTTTTTTTCATGCTCATACCTGATGGCATATTTGGCTTTGAGAAAATTTTCCACCACCTGATCTTTGTTGTAAAAGTAACAGGTAATCCCTTTCGTCATTTCAGTATACGGTTTTTCATCCTGGTAACGCTCAATGAGTGGTGCGAACATTTTTGCTTTAATAATGCCAGAGTCGGTATAAAGCATTTCTACGTTAACACCTTTTTCTACAGGAAACTTCGTGGGTTCAGAGAGCAGCTTCACTTTTTCAATATCGTTTTTACACCCTGTGTGTACTAAAGTGCCTACCAAAAGTGCCAACAAAAAAGAAGGATAAAACTTACCCATAATTTTACGAAAGGTACGAAAATCAATCAATTTTAATGCGGTTGAACCATTTTTCACCCAGGCTTAAACCCAGAATAAAACGAATATGGTCCTCTTGCAAGAGGTTGTTGTTGGTGGTACCCCGCTTATAATATTCAACAGTAAAATTAATTTTTGAACGCTGACGGAAAACGGGCACTCCAACCCCCAGGCTTACTCCCATTTCTTTAATGGGCTCACCGCGCACCAGCAAATTGGTATTGGCATACCGTAATCCGGCCCTGTACTCAGCTTTTTTCCAACGTTTTTTGATAGCCGAAGCGTCAGGAATCCACATACCACCCAGGTTTACACTAAAGCTGTTTTGCATGGAATCGCTTGCACCAAAAAGTTCGTATTGTTTCCAATTCTGGCCTTTTACATCCAAAGCCAGCATCCATTTGTCTTCTTTTTGCCAGGATAAACCGGCCGACCAGGCCGCAGGCATAATCAATTTGCCGGCCTCTCCGTCTTCCTCATATACAATGGTGTCTTTGGTATTGTCCAGTGAACCGGGGTAAAGGCTTCGGGCAAACATTACCTGCTCACCGCTTAAAGAAGCCGAAGGAGCGAAGGTGGCGCCAATTGTGAGGTATTCTTTGTTACGTAAACGAGTGGTGTATTGCAGTCCCAAATCGTAGTTTACATCACCTATGTAGCGGGTACGTTCTTCTTTGTAATTGTTGGTAGAAGAGGTGGTGTCATAAAAATAAGCTGCTTTGCCAATACGCAGTTGCCCGTATATGTAATTCACATTAAACCCGAAGTTCAGTTCGTGCAGCAATTCTTTGTTTTTGGCGTTATCCGTTCGGCTTTTGCTCCACAGGCGAAACCCGTGGCCCATGTAAAACTTGGATAAACCACCACGACCGTTGTACACAAATAAGGTTGCTAAAGAGTCTCCCTGCCAATCGTAACTGTTGATGTTGTACCCCACATGGCTCACCGGTTGCAAGCCAAAACTTGCACCCCAGCCCAATTTGGGTGAAACAGGGAAAGCTAAATTCAGGTAGGCATATGCCGCGTTTCTGAAAAATTGTGATTGTGATTTATCAGCAATATTGCCCTGATCAAGCAGAGCTCCGGTTTCAAATATGGTAAAGGAGAGGTTTCCGTAGGAAGCAGGATTGAGTGTATTGAGCATGTTGCTTCTGCGAATACCCGTTCCCGTTTGTCCCATAGCACTGTTTTGTGCCAGTCCGTTGAAAGCAATATCACCCAACCCGAAACGGGAGTAAGGCGATTTGGTATTGTTTTGTGCGGATGAAAATATGGAAACGCTTGTGCCTAAGATAACTAACAACAAACGTACAGGTCGACTGGCTTTATGCCTCATTTAATTTCAGTATATGGTACAATCCTTTTATAACTAATTCAGGGTGTGCAAATATGTTACATTTTAACCGCTTCTCAAAGAAAGCCGTGTCGCCTCCGCTTAAAGTTACCTGTAAACGCGGGTATTGCTTTTCATATTGTTCCACCATTTGCTCTACTTCACCCAAAATGCCGTTCTGAACTCCGGCCAGGATACTTTGTTGTGTGTTTTGTCCGGTGAGCGCATTAAAATCAGTGTGCTCCACCAAAGGCAGTTTACCCGTAAAGGTATGAAGTGCTTGGTAGCGCATCATCAGCCCGGGAGAAATGGCCCCACCCAGGTATTCATTATCGGCATTCAGAATATCGTAAGTAATGCAAGAGCCGGCATCAATACACAACAGCGGCACATCAGAAAAAAAAGATTTAGCCCCTGCCACCACCGCTAATCTGTCGGGTCCCAGTGTTTCAGGGGTTTCGTATTTGTTTGTAAAGGGCAGTTTACTTTGGTGGCTGAAGCGATGAAAGTGGGTTAAGTGAGCCAATGCTGAGACTGAGGTAGTTTGAGCAGACACGCTGCTGATGATACCGTTGGAGGAGCGGTGTTTTTTACAAAACAACTCGAAATCAGGGGCATCATGTTCAAAAAAATGTGATTCATGAATTACCCCGTTTTCAAACAGCGCTGCCTTAATGCGGGTATTTCCTATGTCTATTACTACGTCCACCATTCGTACAGGTACTTGATTTGTTTGAATTGAAACTGCCTTACTTCTCCGTTTATCAAAACCTGAAGTTCGCCCGTATCACTAACCCCCTGAATTATTCCTTCCTCCGGTTCTCCGTTAATCTCAAAAAGGTAGGGTTGTTTCCAGCGGTAAAGTGCGGCAAGGTACTCGTCTTTCAGTGTTTTAAAGTTATGTGCCCTTAGTTGCAGCAAACAGGCGTCTAACTCATTGAGTAACTCCTGCAAAAGGTCTGCGGTGTTTGTGTCTTTACCGGTTGCAAGAGCCAGCGAGGTGGGGTTGGGCAGTTCCCTACTAAACGTTTTTTGATTTATGTTCAATCCT
Organism: Bacteroidia bacterium; assembly: GCA_035299275.1. GTDB lineage: Bacteria > Bacteroidota > Bacteroidia > UKL13-3 > UKL13-3 > JAGPCK01. Next base: position 993 of record DATGWX010000184.1, on the reverse strand, counting down.
ATGCCGATGATGCTGTGTTTTATTTTTTCGCCCTGCAACGCATTTTCAATCAGAATGCCGCCCAATTTGTGGTGGCCGATGTAAATATCGTTGGGCCATTTCACAAAACAATTACTCACATACCTGCGCACCACGCGGTAAATAGCTACTGAAACTGCCATACTTAAAAAAAACTGTTCGCGAATCAGGATATTTCCGGGGTAAATAATAAGCGAAAAAGTAAGATTGTTGTTGGCCTCACTCTGCCACAGGTTACCGGCCTGTCCGCGGCCATGCGACTGCCTTTGCGTATGTATTACCGTACCCTCAGGCACCAGTTCGCGGGCTACTCTGCGTGCCAGTTCGGCATTGGTAGAATCAACCGTTTCCAATTCGATTAATTGAGTACCTGCGATTAGCCTGTTTTTCGAGTACATTTGCAAAAGTTTCACTTTATTTGTTTCAAATATATTTCAGTTAGATGTCAAAACGTAAAAAAGAAGAAAATGCCGAGTTACTTTGCAATGCACTGGTGAAGGGAATGCAGGAGAAAAAAGCCAGCCACATCGTAAAGCTCGACATGCGCAATACCAAAAGTTCACCTACCGATTTTTTCATTATCTGTCATGCCGAGAATGACAAACAGGTAGAAGCCATTGCTGATTCGGCTGAGGACGAAGTACATAAAGCCGCCAAAGAATGGCCCTGGCACCGCGAAGGTCATGAAAACCGCGAGTGGGTGTTGCTAGATTACAGCAATGTGGTGGCACATATTTTTTTAAAGGATAAACGGGAGTTTTACGGCCTTGAAGAGTTGTGGGGCGATGCCGAACAAACGGTTTACCCTGATTAACGTAAAGGCTAAACACACATTTTTTAAATTAGAGGCACACCCTTTGCACCAAACAACTTCCATTTAAAAATCACATGAACGAAAACGATAACTCAGCGAACAAAAAGAAAGGCCTTAAAGGCAAGCAGCCGCAAGTGCCCAAGTTTAATTTCTACTGGATT
>DATGWX010000183.1:0-7985 GCA_035299275.1 Bacteroidia bacterium | reverse complement strand
TTTCGGCCGGTTTTCCGGGTTGTCCGTTGGTTGCTCGGGCATCTTTGGTGGAAGCTATAGCCTCATTTTTATCTGACTTCATGTGGCAGCGGCCGTTAAACTCAGCGCCTGATTCGATAATGATTTTTTTAGTAACCACATCACCGTAAACCTTGCACGAGGCTTTAAGGGTTAATAATTCGCCCACATATATATTTCCTTTCACAATACCCGATATATCGGCATTTTGTGCGTTGATATCGCCTTCTACATTACCTGTTTGACCTAACACCATTTTTGATTTAGATGTAATGGTGCCGGTAAGGTTACCGTCAATACGGATGTCTCCGTTAGATACAATGTCACCGGTAATATTGGTGCCTGCATTGATGATATTCAGATTGGCCGGGTTAAAATCGGCTCCTTTTTCATTTTTTGCGCTTCCTTTAAACATAACTTATACTTTAAAAAACCAAATAATCTTCGGGGTTTACTGCACTGCCTTTGTACCACAATTCGAAATGTAAATGAGGCCCTGAAGTAAGCTCTCCTGAATTTCCCACTATGGCAATGGCGTCTCCCGCACTCACAAAAGTACCAACTTTTTTTAACAATACCGCATTATGCTTGTATATGGATACCAGCTCATTAGCATGCTGCACCCCGATAACATGGCCCGTTTCGGGGGTCCATGAGGCAAAAATAACTGTTCCGTCTAAAGTGGCTTTTACGGGTTCATTCACACGGGCCACCACATCAACAGCATAATGCTCATTACCTGAATTATACTTCTCGGTTACCAGCCCTTTTACGGGAGCCAGAAACGTGTAATGCTCCAACTGCCCCTTCTGTTTGGTGTTGAGGGCATAATTATCGTTTTGCTCCATTTCGGCTATAAAGATGGAGTCGTTCTCATACATCTTATCCAGATCAACTGAACCGGTTAAGGAATCCTTGAGTGAAACCGTATCGCGGTCCATCGGTTCTTTCCCCTGCATAATGCCCATCACGTTGTTGATGTACTTATCGCGCTGGCGGATAACCTGTTCCAGTGAATCTGTTTTAAGAATAAGGTAGGCCACGTTGCGTTTCTGGTCGGGATCAGCATACCCGGGCACGTACTCTTTGAGCGGGGTGAAGAAAAACAGCGACATAATCAACACCGTAAACAACAGTATGGCACTGCTGCCTGCCACAAACAGGTTCATGGGCGTGAGCCGGAAGGAAAATTTCTCTTCAAAAGTCTGGTCGTTCATAATAACCAGCCGGTATTTATTTTTCAGCTTATGAATAAGCTTCTTGCGGGGTGCACTCATTTCAACAGAATAAAATATATTTGACGCGAAATAAAATAAAAAGAGCTTTTCAAAGTTAGTAATATCTGCCCACACGTTTTGCTTAAAAACAGAAACATATCCTTTAAACTGCTTTTGGTGCTTTTGCTGGCCATAGCCTGCGGCCCCACCAAAGATAATTTCTTTAACCGCAGGTACCAGAATTTGCTGGCCCGCGACAATGCCTATTTTAATGCCCGCCTCAAACTGGCTGATGCTGTTAAAACCTTAGCAGCCGCCAATGTAGATGACCATACCCGTGTAATTGACGTGTATCCTTACGGCACTGAAAAAGATGGCAAAACACTGTTGCCCGCCATGGACGAGGTGTATAAAAAATGTTCCAACGTTATTCAAAAACGCCCCATCTCCAAGTGGATTGATGATTGTTACATGGTCATCGGTCAGTCGCATTTTTTTAAGCGCGATTATTTTGCGGCCCTGGAAACTTTTCAGTTTGTAGGCAGTAAATACAAAATAAAAAATCCGGTTATCAGCAAAGAGGCGGAAATATGGATTGTGAAATGTTACCTCTATTTGGGTAAACTGGGAGAAGCCGAGGCCGTGATGAGCGGCTTGCTCGCAGAAAAAAATACTCCGAAAGAACTGCTCGGTTTTTTACATGCTACTGCGGCTGCGGTGTACATCAAACAGGAAAAATACACCACTGCTTTAGAGCAAATGAAACTGGCCGTACCGCTTACCAAAGGCCGCGAAAAAAAGATACGGTACAATTACATACTGGGGCAGTTGTATGAAAGAGCGGGTAAAAACACCTTGGCCATATTTCACTACAAACGGGTAATTAAACGTACACCACCCTACGAGTTTGAGTTCAACTCCAAACTGAGTATTGCGCGCTTGTACAATCCCAAAGATAAAAATGCATCCAAACAGGTACGCAGGTATTTTAAACGTTTACTGAACGATGACAAGAACATTGACTATTTCGATCAGGTGTATTATGAACTGGGTAACATTGAGTACCGCGAAAAAAATATTCCACCTGCTGTAAAAGATTATACCTACTCCATTCTGTTTAGCAAAACCAACGTTAAGCAGAAATCACTTTCGTATTACGCTTTGGCCAAACTCTATTTTGCACAACCGGAATACACGCTGGCACAAGCCTATTATGACAGTTTGGGCAATGTAATGCCTCCTGATTTTCCCGATAGCAAAAAAATAAATGCCATGCGTTTGGTGTTGGGTGAACTAATCAAGAACCTGACAATTATTCAAACCGAAGACAGTTTACAACTGCTTGCTAAACTTTCGCCTGAAGAGCTGGAGAAAAAAGTAAAACAATGGCAGGAGGCAGAAAAACAACAGGCCGCTCAAGCTGAAAAAGCTAAAAAGGAAAGAGAAAAACAGGGCATACTTACACCACCGCCTCCCGCTAATAATTTAGCTGCCGCTGGCGGAATAGGCTCCTGGTATTTTTACAACCCCGTAAGCATGAATCAGGGCAAAACAGATTTTGCCCGCAAATGGGGGGAACGTAAACTGGAAGATTACTGGCGCTTAAGTGCGAAAGAAAAAGAACTGGAACTGGCCGGTAGCACAGGCGATAGCGATACCACTCAAAGTGACAGCAGCAGTAGCAAAAAAGAAGAAATCAAAAAAGAAGTTGACCCTTTAGAAAAACTTTCAGCAGATAAAAAGAAACTCTACGACAATCTCCCGGTAGGCAGTAAAGCATTAAAAGCTTCGAATGAAAAAATTGCGGAAGCCATGTACAACCTGGGCATCATCTACAAAGAAAAACTGAACGATGATAAAGAAGCCATAAAAGTATTTGAACAATTGCTCAAGCGTTTTCCGGGCAGCACCTATGAACCCGAAGTATATTACCGCTTGTATAAAATTCACAAGGAAACGGGCAACAAAAAAGAAACGGAAAAATACAAAAATCTTTTACTGGAAAAATATACCGCCAGTGATTACGCTCTGTTGATTACAGATAAGTACAACGCCAAGCGCGACAATGCTGCCGATAAACAACTAAAGGATTATTACGAAGTCACGTATAACTTTTACAAAGAACACAATTGTGCTGAAGTAACTAAACGCATTGCTGAAAGTGACCGCCTGTTTCCGGGTAGTGTTTTAAAACCCAAGTTTGATTACCTGGGTGTGTTGTGTGTGGCACGCGATATTCCGGTAGACAGTTTCAAAATTTCACTCAACGGAATTATCAGCACCTACCCCGGGCATGATGTGGCCAAAAACGCCAAAGAACTGTTGGAGATCATGACGGCCATTAACCAAAGGCGCATTCAGGATTCGCTTAAAGCAATGGCACCAAAAGACAGCCTGCAAAATAAAAATTCGAAGTCGTTTGAATTCAGCGGTGCAGAAGAGAAACATTTTTATGCCGTGGTGCTGCCCATAAAATCAGTTCCTATAGGCGATCTAAAAGTGAAAGTAGCTGATTACAACACTGAATTTCATGAGTTGGAAAGACTGCAGATAAGCGCACTTATACTGGACGACCGTAACCAGATTTTTGTGGTGAAAGAATTCCCCAACGATAAAAAAGCCATGAGCTACCTCAAGGAGTTTGAGGAGACCAACAAGATTTTCCAGATAATGGGGGTAACTGAGTACAAACATTTCATCATTTCTTCTGCTAACTTTGTAAAGTTGTTGCGGACAAAAAATTTAGAGGAGTACCTCGACAGCTATCAGCAAAAATTTAAATAGTGAGTTTCATCAACTGGTTGTATCAAAAAGAATTTAAACGTATCCTCATTGCGTTCTGGATAGTGTTTATGCTGGGCTGTGTGTTGATAGGTGTGTTCTTTTACGGTGTAAGCAAAGAGTGGTTTGGCCCGTTGCCCAAACTGGAAGAACTGGAGAATCCTAAAAATGCACTGGCCTCAGAAGTCATCTCGTCTGACGGGGTTACCATGGGGAAATACTACCTGCAAAACCGTTCCAATGCCACCTTTAGTGAACTTAGCCCCAATCTGGTTAACGCGCTTATAGCTACCGAAGACATTCGTTTCTACGAACACAGCGGCATTGATATGCGCGGTACATTTGCCATTGTGTTTTATACCCTCACCGGAAAAAACAGAGGCTCCAGTACCATTACCCAACAGCTGGCCAAGAACCTTTTCGGGCGGCCAAAAAACCCGTCTCTGTATGAAAAAGTATTGATCAAATTTAAGGAGTGGGTAACCGCAGTTAGACTAGAACAACGCTACACCAAAGAAGAAATCATCACCTTGTATTTTAACACTGTTCAGTTCTCAGGCAATGCTTACGGTATAAAAGCCGGGGCCAAACATTTTTTCAATACCACCCCTGATCAACTGAGTATTCCTGAAGCAGCCATGCTGGTGGGTGTGCTCAAAGGCATTACCATGTATAGTCCGGTGAAAAATCCTGAACGTGCCCTGAGCAGGCGTAACACCGTAATGCAGCAGATGAAAAAATACGAGTTCATCACTGCAGCTGAATTCGATAAGTTAAGCGATACACCCATTTCACTTTCACTTACTGATGATGACCACAACGAAGGGTTGGCTACTTACTTCAGAGAATTTTTGCGCATGCAAATGTTGGATTGGTGCAAAGAAAACGGCTACGATTTATACAAAGACGGCTTGCGTATTTACACCACCATTGACTCACGCATGCAGCAGTATGCCGAAGATGCCGTAACCCAGCGTCTGGCTGAATTACAAAAAGTATTTTACAACCACTGGAAAGGTCGTGTGCCCTGGGGTAAATTTACTGAGCTGATTGATTTAGGCATGAAACGTTCTGAACGTTACATGGATCTTAAACGCAAAAAAGTATCGGAGGCAGAAATACAACGCATATTTAATACTCCGGTGCGCATGAAAGTTTTCAGCTGGCAGGGAGAAAAAGACACCACAATGACTCCGCTGGATTCCATCAAGTACTACAAATATTTTTTACTCAGCGGCTTTATGTCCATGGAACCTAACACGGGCCATATCAAAGCCTGGGTAGGCGGACCCAATTACAAATATTTCAAATACGATCACGTAAACGTTGAATCAAAACGTCAGGCCGGTTCTACGTTTAAACCGTTTGTTTACACCCTCGCTATCGACAATGGGTATTCTCCTTGCTTTAAAGTGCCCAACCTTCCTGTAACCTTTGAAGACTACGACAACTACACTCCAAAAAATGCCGATGGCAAAGAAGGTGGTGAAATGACCTTGTACAGAGGCTTGCAAATGTCGGTGAACAACATTGTGATGTATGCCATGAAACAACTGGGCCCCGAAGGACCAAAATCAGTGATTGACTTAGCCGGTCGCATGGGAGTAACCAGCAAGATGGAGCCCTACCCTTCCATTGCGTTGGGCGCAGCAGATATGTCGGTTTACGAAATGGTGGGCGCTTTTGCCACCTATGCCAACAAAGGCGTGTGGACCGAACCCATTTACATTACCCGCATTGAAGATAAAGACGGCAACATCATCAAAGAATTTGTACCCCGTCAGGTAGAAGCCATGAGCGAACAAACCGCATATGTGATGTGCAAAATGCTGGAGCGTGTGGTGTTGCATGGTACGGCAGCTAAGCTCCGTTACTTCTACCAGGTAACGGCCCCTACAGGCGGCAAAACAGGTACCACACAAAATAACTCAGATGGCTGGTTCATCGGCATTACGCCTAATCTGGTCTCCGGCTGTTGGGTAGGTTGTGAAGACCGTGCCGTGCATTTCCGTTCATTGGATTTAGGTTCGGGTTCCAACATGGCTATGCCCATGTATGCCTACTACATGAAACAGGTGTATGCAGATTCGTTGCTGGCATTACCACAAAATCCGTTCTCCCCTCCGTCCACACCGCTCACCATGGAAATCAATTGCGATAACTACAGCGACTCTGAGCAGGAGAAAATCAATTTTATTGAAGAGTAAAAAATACTTTTCCGTTTCCTGTTATTTTAATATTGCTGAATTTCAATATTGTTGCCCGTTAATGCTATAATCGCTAAATTTGTATAAACAAGATTGTTATGGATGAAGTTATTTTTTTAGTACAAGAAAGTGATGAGGGTGGCTATACTGCTCAGGGAATTGGCACTTCAATCTTCACAGAAGCCGACACACTTGACGACTTACGTCAAGCTGTAAAAGACGCAATTAAATGCCATTTTGATGATAACAAACTTAGGTTGGTTCGTTTACATATGATTAAAGAAGAAGTGTTTGCTGCATGAAAATTCCGCGTGATATATCAGCTGAAACACTAATAAAAGCTACAAAAAAGCTCGGCTATGAAGTTACCCGCCAAACCGGAAGCCACATACGTCTTACTACCTCAGAAAACGGTGAGCACCATTTAACAATACCAAATCATCATCCCATCAAAATAGGCACATTATCCGCCATACTTTCCGACATTGCATCACATGCCAAGTTAACTAAAGAAGAAGTAACCTCACTACTCTTCCAATAACTAATAACCCTCTTAAAGACTCAACGCCTCCAGTAAATCATTCACCGAAGAAAAATCCCGCAGGCCCACACGTTCTTCATCGCCTGCAGTTAAGCTGATGGCATAGGGCTCGCAATCGGTAATGAGTTGTTGTATTTCTGCAATGGACATGTCGGAAGGAATGTCAACGATTACGCGGTAGTTGTGGCAACATTGTCTCAACGTTTCGGGATTTGGCCAGGAAGTTATTTCAATCAAATCTCCCCCCTGCTCCGGCAAACCATCTGTAATAATGCACCCGGGTTGCAAGGTATCTTTGACCATTTCATAATCCTGTGCACTCAACTGCACCATGTCTATCTCCAGCATGGCGCATATCTCATTGATGTTGGCAACAGGCTCGTTGGCAAATTCAGCTACTATTTGTGGTCCGGAGATCCAACCCATCATTTCTTTGGCCTGTGCGGGCGAAATAAATCTTTCCTGCTGTTCATCAAAACAAAAACTGATAAAATCAAATCCGGCTGCTGCGGCATAGCGGGCATCGCTTAAATTTGTGATGCGGCTCAATTTGATTCGGGTAGAGTATAACATGCCGCAAAGTTGCACAAACCATGAAAACAAACGAAACGCAATCTTCTTTTTTTGATAATGTTTATGCAGTGGTGCGTTTAATACCCAAAGGACGGGTAACCAGTTACGGTGCCATTGCCCGTTATCTGGGGACTGCACGCTCGGCCCGTATGGTAGGTTGGGCCATGAACAATGCCCATGCCGTGGTGCCTCCCATTCCGGCTCACAGGGTAGTAAACAGTGCGGGATTGCTCACCGGAAAAGCGCATTTCGGCTCGCCCGATCGTATGCAACAACTGCTCGAAAAAGAGGGAATCAAAATAAAAAACAACCAGGTGCAAAATCTGGAGAAGGTATTTTGGGACCCGATGAAGGAGTTGGAGCTGTAAGGGTTTTCATTTTGCATTCATAAGTCATTCAATTAAGTTTGTGCATGGTTCAACTGAGTGTTATAGTTCCCGTTTACAATGAAGAAGGCAATCTACTCGCCCTGTACAACCGTTTAAAAGCCACTGTACAGCAACTACACCTTTCTGTTGAATTTATTCTGGTGAACGATGGCAGCCGCGACAACTCCATGTCTGTGATCAAAGGACTGGCCGCACAAGACAGTTGTGTTAAATTCATTGACCTCAGCCGCAACTTCGGGCATCAACTGGCTGTAAGTGC
>DATGWX010000182.1:0-5837 GCA_035299275.1 Bacteroidia bacterium | reverse complement strand
AGATGCCTAAAAAAGCAGGTATTGCTGAAAAAACAAAAGCCTGTAAAAAGTATGACGGCTTGTTTCCTATGTTTCAGGATACCACCAACGGCAGCCTGTACTTTATTGTTAAAAAGGAACACCTGGCCAAAACGTTTATCTACTTTTCGTATACTGAAAACGGAGTGGTTGATGCCGGTCATTTCAGAGGCAGTTTCAGAGACAACAAAGTATTTACCATACGCAAGTATTTTGATAAGGTAGAGTTTGTAGTACAGAACACGTCTTTTTATTTCGACCCGCAAAGCGAGTTGAGCAAATCAGCACAGGCCAATATAAGCCCGGCCGTTTTAGTGAGCCAGAAAGTGGTGGCCGAGAATGCAGAAACAGGCGAGATGCTCCTGGATGGTAACAGCATTTTTTTAACCGAGGTATTGCACCAGGTAAAACCCTCACCCGCACCGCCACCGTTTAACAGCCCGCCTTTGTTGGGCATGTTGAGCAAAGAAAAAACCAAGTTGTTGCAGGTGCGCAACTACGAAAAAAACACCGACATACGAGTAGAGTACGTGTACGATAACCCTACCCCTACAGTTGGCGGAGGCCGTGAAGTAACAGATGAGCGGGCCATTAGCATTGTATTGCAGCACAGTTTGATCGAAGCGCCTGAGGTGCCTATGAAATCAAGAGCAGATGATGCACGTATCGGATTTTTCGGAGATCAGGTAAATGACATGACCACTACCAATGCCGTAAATTACAAAGACGTTATTCACCGCTGGAGATTGGAGAAAAAAGATAAGAATGCAGCCCTTTCAGAACCCGTAAAACCCATTACGTGGTGGATAGAAAAAACCACTCCGAAAGAATTGCGGGAAACCATTAAAGCTGCCGGACTGCAATGGAACCTGGCATTTGAAAAAGCAGGTTTTAAAAATGCAGTGGAAGTAAAAGAACAACCCGATGATGCCGATTGGGATGCAGGTGATATTCGTTACAACGTGTTGCGCTGGACCTCATCACCACAACCTCCCTTTGGCGGTTACGGACCAAGTTTTGTCGACCCGCGTACAGGAGAAATTCTGGGTGCTGATATCATGCTCGAATATATTTTTGTAACTAACCGCATTAAGCAGGAACGACTTTTTGCTGCCAAAGCACAAGGCTATGATGAAACTCCGATGGTTTCGCCCGATAAACATTTTTGTGATGCAGACGAGCACCTGCACATGAGCACCATGTTTGGTATGCAGGCTTTGGAAGCACAAGGACTCACTGATATAGAAAAACGCGAGTACCTGCGTCAGTCGTTGTATTACCTGGTAATGCACGAGATGGGACACACCATGGGTTTAATGCACAACATGAAAGCCACACAATTGTGGAATCCTGTTCAGGCACACGATAAAAAACTGACACAAGCCATCGGACTGGTGGGTTCAGTAATGGATTATCCGGCAGCCAACATTGCTTTAGATAAAACCAAGCAAGGAGATTATTTCACTACCCGTCCGGGTCCGTATGATTTGTGGGCCATTGAGTACGGTTACTCAGAAGGACTGGACGATGAGCAGAAAGAGCGGGAGCGTTTACAAAAAATTCTCAGTCGTTCAGCTGATTCAACACTCATGTTTGGTAACGATGCCGATGATATGCGCTCTTCATCCAATGGAATTGATCCGCGTGTAAACGTGAACGATTTTAGTAACGATGCCATTACCTATTCCGTTGATCGCATACGTTTGATTAACCAAACACTGCCTAAGTTGAAAGAGAAATACATCAAAGAAGGAAGCACATACCAGGAACTGGTGCAGGCATACAGCATAAGCATGGGTGAGTGGTTTAATGCAGCCACAACCGTAACCCGCTACGTGGGCGGAGTGTATGTGGACAGAGCCGTGGCAGGACAAAAAGGAGCAACCCGTCCGTTGACACCGGTTGATTTAAAAGACCAGAAACGTGCGATGGCCGCATTAAACACCTACATCTTTTCTCCGAATGCTTTTGCAGCTCCGGCTGATTTGTACCAATACCTGCAGGTGCAACGCAGAGGGTTTAACTTTTTCGGCACCAACGAAGATCCTAAGTTGCACGACAGGTTTACCATGATGCAGATTAATGCACTGGCGCATTTAACCAACGCCAAAGTGTTAAAACGCATGACTGACTCCCGTTTATACGGCAACAAATACAGCGTGTACGACATGATGAGTGACCTTACAGAATATTGTTTCAGAGATGACATGGCCGGAACAGTGAATACCATTCGTCAGAATTTACAACTGGAGTACACTAAGCGGTTGATTACTGTGGCCGGTATTCAGGAAGGCAGTAACTCTAACTTCGACCCCATTTCAAAATCAGCGGCCATGAGCCAGTTGAAAAAAATACGTGGCCTGATGGCTACGGCAACAGTTACTTCTACTGGTGAAACCAAAGCTCACCGCGAGCACGTGGCCCTGTTGATTGATAAGGCTTTCGCGAAATAAGTTCTATTTTTCTAAAACTCCGGTGTGTTGCTTCAACAGCGCATCGGAGTTTTTTATTACCCAACCTGCTATCTGAATATGCTTACAGCAGAAAAATTTATTCAATACCTTTCATCTCCCATCGGGTTGCTCAGAGTTGTTGCAACAACTGAAGGGATAGCGGAAGTGAATTTTGTGGAGCAACAGGCCGATGGGGAAAATCCCTCCTCGCTTACACAACAATGCGTGCAGGAACTACAGGAGTATTTTGACGGACAACGACAAACCTTTATGTGTAAGTTGAATGCGCAGGGTACACCGTTTCAGCAAAAAGTGTGGCAGCTATTACATTCTATTCCCTTTGGTCAAACAGCCACCTACCTGCAACAATCGCAACGCTTGGGTGATGTGAAAGCTATACGAGCGGTGGGTAACGCTAACGGCAAAAACCCGATTGCGATTATTATACCTTGCCACAGAGTAATCGGGACAAACGGCAAGTTGATTGGTTATGCCGGTGGAGCCTGGCGAAAACAATGGCTTCTGGAGCATGAACAGTATATAACCACCGGGTTTAAGAAATTACTTTGAGCAGAAGAAAGAAGTAGCCTTTCATAGTTCGGACTAACAGATGCATTCGTTTTCGTTGAGAGAAGGGCAAAAAAAAAGCACTTCGGTGAAGAAGTGCTTTTCGGGAAACTACTATAATGTATTAACGAATAGTTTGTACTCTTACAGCATTGATGCCCTTTTTACCGCGCTCAGTTTCAAATTGTACCTTGTCATTCTCGCGAATGCGGTCTACTAAACCTGATGAATGTACGAAAATGTCTTCGCCACCTTCGCTTGGGCTGATAAATCCGAAGCCTTTCGTTTCGTTGAAAAACTTCACTGTTCCTTCTTGCATTGTATTATTTATTAAAATTGAGTTCGCAAGGTAGGTATAATTATTTGATTTACAAGTAAATTTTCTTTCTCCTCTCTTCAGGAGCAATATTCGGCACATTTAAAGATCATTAATCTTGTTGCAGCAGCGCTCTTCGGCTCACCTGTTTACTGAAAAAAAAATGCGACAACATGCAGCGAAATTATTTTCTGCGTGGTCTGAGAGGTAGTAAAAACATACATACATGAAAAAATACATAGTAGCTGCTTTTCTTTTTTTCGCTTTGAGCCAGGCACAAGCACAATTTGAAATTGGTGTGAAAGGAGGGTTTAACGGCAGTAAACCTTCAACAGATGGATTTGGCGACACCACCATCAGCAACCTGTCTGTTAAGTCGGGTTCCGGTTCACAATTCGGGTTAACGTTTGCTTACCCTGTTAATAAACAGTTTTCTGTACAGGCAGAGGTGCTGTACAGTTTTCTGAATGCGAGCGCCACCACTTCGGTACTTATTGCCGATGTAAATGTGAAAGTAAAAACGCAATACCTGCACGCTCCGGTGTTGTTCAAATACACTTTAAGGCCCGGTGCAGCCTTGCAACCCTACTTTGCAGCAGGTCCGCATTTTTCATACATCAATAAGGGTATAGGTGATGTTACAGTAACTATTCCTTTTGCGGGTAGTACGAAGCAGGAGGTAAATATGGCCGACAGCAACTGGAAAGATACCAAACGTTTGGATATTGGCATTACCGCTATGGCAGGAGTAAGTTACCAACTGGGTCCCGGAAAAATTACCGCTGATTTCAGGTACAACTATGGCCTCACGGATACGGACAAAACAGAGAGTAACTACAAAAACCGTAACTGGATGTTTAACCTGGGTTATGCTTACACCCTGGGTAAAAAGGATTGATTCATATAGGTTTATTATTTTTCATACGAGGCGGTCGGGATTAAGTTACCGGCCGCTTTCGCTTTATTTAGAGAGGGTGAATGAGAAGGTGGAACCAACTCCTTCTTTGCTTTCAATATTCAAAGTGCCCCCGTGTTTTTTGATGAACTCATTAGACAGCAGCAAGCCCAACCCGGTGCCTTTTTCATTTTTGGTGCCGGATGTAGTTATACGTTTTTTAGGATTAAGCAAACGCGCTACATGTTGTTCACTCATGCCCACTCCGGTATCGGCAACAGTTATTTTCCAGAGTGTTGCTGTCTCTTCTGCGTTTACGGTTATCTTTCCGTTTTCAGTAAACTTATTGGCATTGGTAAGCAAGTTGCGGAGAATGAAATTCAACATGGACTCATCGGCTGTTACTTCCATGTTTTCCGGAATGTGGTAATCCAGCTCATTGTTCTTTTGAGCAGCAACAGAGGCGAGCAGAACCACCGGTTTTTTAACCAGTTCGCGTAAATTGATTTTTGTTTTGGTTAATTCTGTTGTTTCAGTGCTGTTGGCCCACCCCATAATATCATTAAGCAGGTTCAATACCAGTTTTATCTGGTCTGATGCTTCGTTGGCTACCCCCTGAAAATCTTCTTTGCTTATATCTCCGTTATTCATCAAACTCAGTAAGCCGTCAATGCCTATCAAAGGATTTTTCATATCGTGCGACAGGATGGACAGGAAACGGTTTTGCAACCTGCTCAGTTCCTGCAGCTTTTTATTTTGCAGTGAAAGTTCAAAATGTTTGATTACCTGTTTGCTTAATGTTTTGAGGGCAAACAGTTGCTGTGCATTCAGCTTTCGGGGTTGCTTGTCAATAATGCAAAGAGTGCCCAACTTAAATCCGTCAGGGGTAACCAAAGGTGCGCCCGCATAAAAACGAATGTTGGGGTCAGAGGTAACCAAAGGATTATCGGCAAAGCGTATATCTTCCAACGCGTTTTCCACTACCATCACATCTTCTTCCAACAATACATGCGAGCAAAATGCCACGTCTCTGCTGGTTTCAGGTACATCAAGCCCGGTGCGTGCTTTAAACCACTGCCGGTTTTCATCAATTAAAGAAACCAAAGAAATAGGAGTTTGACAAATGGTTGAGGCGAGTTGCACTATTTCTTCCAAATCGTTCTCCGCATCCGTGTCAAGTATCTCATAACGCCTCAAAGCATCAAGGCGTTCCTTTTCATTTGATGGTATGGGCGCAACTATCATAGCCGTTAGTTAGTAGTCAAATATAAGCTATTGTGGAGTAAAGAAAGCAACATAACCTTACAAACGATATTTTAAGGGAATCAGATGTAACAGTGCTGTGAGTTTTCTGGCAACAAAATTATTACACTAGCCCGTTAAGATATTCAGTACTACTCGTATTCTTAATTATTTTGAACATCCTCGTTGCTGTGATTAGGACGAGTTAGGGTGAAATTGTATATCTGATTTGAAATTAATATATATCGCTTATACTTGTATAACACTTAAATCAATATATTATGAAATTAAAATTTTACCTGATCAGGGTGGTCATTGTCGCATTCGTATTCACGTGTATGCAGGC
>DATGWX010000181.1:0-2309 GCA_035299275.1 Bacteroidia bacterium | reverse complement strand
CGAGTGTTGTTGCTGTTGTGCCCGCTAGTCTAAGCAGGCGTTCACATTTTCATCTTTATTTTTTTCAGCAATAAAATGTACAACAGTAGCGTAATTTCCATTATTCTCTTTTCGGGCAACAACCATCATTGTTGTCTCCATCTATAGTGTTTTTCCGACAGTAGTTTACTAACAAGAAACAACACAAAACGGCTTGGCAAAGTCGCTTCTCACTTCCCCTTTTTACATTTCAATTCTTAATCAACATAATTTTATTATCGTTATGAGCAATCTACGTTTCGAAGCCCTGCAAGTACAATCCGGCCCAACGCTGGAAGCCAGACACTCCTTTTTGGTATTCCCTGAAGATTTAAATTATACCGGAACATTATTTGGTGGCAAAGTATTGGCTGAAATGGACCGGGCAGCTGTAAAAGCCGCCCGTAAACTACTTTACAACAGTGGCTGTGACGGAGCAGTAACGGTAAGCCTGGATAAAGTTGACTTTAAGAAACCGGCACATTTGGGTGACAGCATTGAACTCTATGCACAAATTACTGAATTGGGCCGCACCTCCATTCACATTTATGTTCATGTAGCCCGCGAAAGTGAATCAGGCCTCATTGAAACAATTTGCGATGCCCGATTTGTATTTGTATCTGTTAAAGACGGGAAGCCTTACCCACACAACAAAGTATTAACTAAATCTCTATCCTCTGTTAACTCCTGATTCAATTTAAATCTCCAACATCAAACACCATGACAACACAAAATACCAACACACGCATTATACACAGCATACCCGTTGACGAATTAACCGGAGCTATAAGTGTACCCATTTATCAAACTTCCACTTATGTGCAGGAAAGCCCTGGCGTAAATAAGGGCTTCGATTATTCACGCAGTAACAACCCCACAAGGCAAGCACTCGAAAACCTGATTGCAGTGCTGGAACACGGAAGCAAAGGGTTTGCCTTTGCCAGTGGCCTGGCCGCCATTGATGCTGTAATTAAACTACTAAAAAGCGGGGATGAAATTTTAGCCGTTGATGATATTTACGGTGGCTCATTTCGCATATTCACACATATCTATGAAAAATTCGGTATACAGGTAAAGTATGTAGATACTACTCAGGTAAAAAATGTAGCGGATAATATTACCCCGAAAACAAAATTCATCTGGATTGAAACGCCCACCAATCCAACGCTTAAAATATCCGACATTGAAGCCATTGCACAGGTAGCGAAGACCAACAATGCCTTACTGGTTGTAGACAACACCTTTGCCTCCCCTGCTTTGCAACAGCCTATTTTGCTGGGTGCTGACATTGTCATTCATAGTGCCACTAAATATCTTGGCGGTCACTCTGATCTTATTGCAGGATTGGTAGTAACTAAAACACCCGAGCTAGCTGAACAGATTAAATTCATCCAAAACTCCAGCGGTTCAATTCTCGGACCATTCGACTCCTGGTTGGTGATACGAGGCATTGAAACTCTGAACTTGCGGGTAGAAAGACATGCTGCCAATGCACAAAAAATTGCAGCATACCTCAATAACAAAAAAGAAATAGAGAAGGTGTACTACCCGGGTCTAAGTTCACACCCCAATCACGATGTGGCCAAAAAACAACAATCAGCATTTGGAAGTGTAATCTCCTTCTCCTTAAAAAATGACACTATACGTGCAGCAGAAGATTTTGTAAATACAACCCGCCTCTTCAAACTGGCCGAAAGCCTGGGTGGTATTAAAAGTCTTATCTGCCATCCCGCCCAAATGACACATAAATCCATTCCGGAAGAAATTCGCAGGGGTGCCGGAGTATCCGACTCTCTCATACGTCTATCTGTAGGCCTGGAAGATGCAGAAGATCTGATTGATGATTTGGAGCAGGCATTTCAACGTATCAACGCAAACACCTTGCAGGTAAATTATTCGCAACGTGAAACTGTCTGTTGAAACTTATCGATTCTTACCTTTTGATTAAACATTTAAATTGATTTACCATGAACATTCAACATATACAAATAGGGCTATTCGGCTTTGGTTGTGTAGGCAAAGGCTTACACGAAGTATTGCACCAAACCAAAGGCATTAAAGCCACGGTCAAAAAAATATGCGTAAAAGACCGCAATAAGCAACGCAGCATCGAGCAATCATTTTTCACTTATGAAAAAAACGACTTACTCTTTGACAACACCATCAACGTGATTGTAGAGTTGATTGATGACGCTGACGAAGCATTTCACATAGTAAGTACAGCCATGAAAAATGGCAAAGCGGTAGTTTCGGCCAACAAAAAAATGATTGCTGAACATTTCGAAGAGCTA
>DATGWX010000180.1:0-2219 GCA_035299275.1 Bacteroidia bacterium | reverse complement strand
ATCAGGCTCTTTTAATTGGGTGGGGTAAAGCAAGCAGTATTTTCCGGGTTTGAGTTTAATACTGAAACAACCTGCAGAGTCGGTTACCACTTTTATTACCTTGCCTTTACTGTTTTGTACTCCTTTGCGTATGTAGAATGTTTTAAAGGCATAAGGCTTGGGTGTTTGTACATCCTGTAATATTTCATCGCTGGGGCGGGCTCCTCCGCAGTAAGATTCAGTTGAAGTAATGTATACTTTTACCCACTGCGCTTTATTGGAAGTAGAGGAAAATGATGTTTGCCCCATTACCCTGCTGAAGCCGGCCAGCAGTAACAGGAAAAGAGTAATCTTGTTCATGGGTTCAATTTAATCCAAATCAATTCAAAATAATGCCAAACGTAAACGTATTTTCGCGGCATGGTGATAATACGCGCAGAAGGAATAGGTCGTAGTTTTGGCGAACGTGTTCTGTTTAAGGGGCTTGACTATACTTTGGCTGAAGGGCAAAAGATTGCTTTAGTGGCCCGTAACGGTATAGGGAAAAGTAATTTTCTGCGCATATTGGCCGGCATAGATGAACCTGACGGTGGCAAAGTAATTTTTAACAGCAACTACCGCATTGCCTTTTTAGACCAAGAGCCGGAGTTGGATGAACAACTTTCTGTTTGGGAAACCCTGTTTCAGAGTCACAATGAATTGCTGGATTGTATTCGTACATATGAAGAGGTATTGGTACAACAAGAGCATGACCACAGCGATGAGCAAACCATGCGCTTGCAAAATGCCATGGAAGAAATGGATCGCCTGCAAGCCTGGGATTATGAAGCCCGCATTAAACAGATACTCTCTAAACTGAACATAGAACAAACCGACAAGCTGGTGATGAATCTTTCAGGCGGGCAGCGTAAGCGGGTGGCTTTGGCCAAAGTATTGATTCAGCAACCCGATTGTATTCTGATGGATGAGCCCACCAACCACTTGGATGTAGCCATGATTGAATGGCTGGAAGGTTACCTTTCCTCCCAATCGATGTCGTTGCTGATGGTGACCCACGACCGTTATTTTTTGGATAAGGTGTGTAACGAAATTATAGAGTTGGATAATGGCCAGCTCTATTATTACAAAGGAAACTATGCCTACTTTATTGAGAAAAAAAGTGAGCGTGAGTTCAAAGAAGCGCGTGAGGTAGATAAAGCCCGTAACCTGTACCGTAAAGAGTTGGAGTGGATGCGCAGGCAACCAAAGGCCCGGGGCACTAAGTCGAAATCCCGTATTGACGCGTTTTACGACATCAAAGAAAAGGCCTCGAAAAAGGCAGATGATCAGCAGGTGGATTTGCGCCTGAACATGAAACGACTGGGCGGTAAAATTCTGGAGTTTCATAATGTGCAGAAATCTTTTGGAGAACATAAGATGCTGGAACCTTTTACCTACACCTTCAAACCCGGAGAACGCGTTGGCATTGTGGGTAAAAACGGGGTGGGCAAAAGCACTTTCCTTAACCTTATTATGGGCCAACTGGAACCCGATGGAGGTAAAATTATACACGGAGAAACTGTTAAATTCGGTTATTACTCGCAGCAAGGTTTACAGCTCAAGGAAGACAAGCGGATTATTGACGTAGTAAAAGATATTGCAGAGTTTGTGGAGTACGGTAAGGGTGAAAAACTCTCGGCAACACAGGTGCTGCGTCTCTTTTTGTTTGACGATAAACAGCAGTATACTTACGTATCGAAACTGAGCGGAGGGGAAAAGCGCAGACTATTTCTACTTACCGTGCTGATGCAAAATCCCAACTTTTTGATTTTGGATGAACCTACCAACGACCTGGATATTGCTACACTCAATGTATTGGAGGATTTTCTCGAAGGGTTCAGAGGTTGTGTGTTGATTGTAACGCATGATCGTTACTTTATGGACAAGTTGGTTGACCACCTTTTCCTCTTTGAAGGGGAGGGGAAAGTAACCGACTTTAACGGCAACTATCAGGACTATCTCGATTTTCAGGAAGATAAAAAAGAAGCTGACCGCAACTCTAATCAGGTCGCAAAAGCTGCGCTACCGGTGGTGAAAGAAGAAGAACAAGTGCAGGTGAATGTCGCGCGTAAAAAGGTGACGTACAAAGAGCAGCGTGAATATGAGCAATTGGGCAAAGAGGTGGAATTACTCGAACAGCAGAAACTTCAACTCACAGAACAACTCAATGCGGGTAGCAGCTCACATGAAGAATTAACTCA
>DATGWX010000179.1:0-8060 GCA_035299275.1 Bacteroidia bacterium | reverse complement strand
GGGTGCAACTCCTTTCTTTGTGGTTTATGGAAACTCTGATGCTCTATTTCTTTGGAAAGTACACTGATGTTCCCGTCAATTTCCAGTATAGCCAAGGCCACGTTATCAATCGAAGAAACACCATGCTCCCTAACCACGGCCTCCAGTTCATCAAGTGTAATTTTTTCTTTGGCCATATTGTCCTCAATAAGGTTTCCCTTATAGACAAGCATAACTGGTTCGCCCTCAATTAAACTTTTCACTTTTTTACTGCGGTACATTATCAGCTTCAACAAATAGTTAAGTACAAAAAGGCAAAGTGCAGCCAACACTCCTCCTGCCAGGCTGGTATCAGGACCCAGCATCGCATTTTGAACTGCATTACTGATAAGTAAGATAAATACTAAGTCCGTTACGGAAAGTTGGGACAATTCTTTTTTACCAAAGAGGCGGATAGCAGCCACCATAAACAGGTAAACCACGGATGCCCTAAGGAGAATATCTGTAAAATTTTCCATCATACAAATATGGTAAACAAATGCTGCAATGGTATGGAAAGCAATCAGTAAATTTGAGCAGTGAAAATTACAGCCGTTATTATATTCAATTTACTGGTGCTGAATGCCCTTTCACAATCTGCATTAGTTAAGGCAACAGAAAAATCTATGCGGCAGGTTAACGACAGCCTGTATGCCCATGAAACTGAAGTAAGCAACCGCATGTATACTGATTTTCTGCAGGAATTAAAGAATGCAGGAGATACAGCCTTGTGGCGGCAGTTACAGCCCGACAGTAACCAATGGTTTTACGTAGGCAGTAATTTTCTCATAAGCACCTACCACCGCAGTGAAAAATATGCTGATTATCCGGTTGTAAACATCTCACAAGACGCAGCCAAATACTACTGCAGATGGCTCACGTTACATTACAACCAGTGGGATGAAAGAAAATACAAAAAAGTCATCTTCCGCTTACCTGCCGATGATGCTGAATGGGCACAGGCTGCGAGAGGGATTTTACCCTCTAATGCAAAATATCCCTGGGGCAAAGAAGCTTTTCAAAATCATCTGGGCGCTTATTACTGCAACTTCAACCGGCTTGTTCAAAATCCGCCTGATACCAACAGAGCAGCAGTAAACAATGGCATTAATGAAATAGTAGGGCGCATTTCCCGTGGAGCTTTTCTACTGTGCCCCGTTAAATCTTTTGCACCAAACAGCATCGGGTTATATAACATGTGTGGTAACATAGCCGAGATGCTCGAATTGGAAAAGCGCACCAAAGGGGGCGGGTGGGACAGCGACAGCAAATTTATGTCCATCAATGCACTGGATGAATACAATGGTAAAACTACACCAAACCCTTACACCGGTTTTCGCGTGTTTATGCAAGTGATAGAAAAATGATTGCTTACCTCACATCATTATCGTTCCGCAAGCAATGGCTCCTGCTTTTTCTACTATCGTTTGCAGCACGTACTTTATTCCTTTTGTTACTTGTTGATTTAAACAACAGTCATTACTGGGAGTATGGCGAAATAAGCCGTAACCTGTTTGAGGGCCGGGGCTACTCCTTGTTTTACCTGTTCAACGAAAAAATTGACATCTACTACCAGGCTGCAGCCCATCCTTATCCGTCAGCATATGTACCCCCGGGTTATGTATGGTTTCTTACCCCGTTCTGGTTCTTTGAAAATAATGTACTGAGAAATGTGCTGATATTGTCGCTGCAAAACCTGGCATCTTTGGGTGTAATGTGGTTGCTGTTTAAAGTTGTAATACAATGGTTCAACTCTGAACGTGCAGCCTGGATAGCCGCTATAATCTATGGTTTTATCCCTGAAATGATTTATTCAGCGAACAGTTTCGGACCTACTGTATTTTATCATCTGGTTGTATGTGGGTTGTTGCTTCAGTTGAATAAGCCACTCTATAATAAAAGTATTCTTATTACCTCTCTATTATTTGCGGCAGGTCTTTACCTACGTTCAGAAATGATAGTGTTCACCGTAATGTGGTTGTGTTACCTAATTGCGAAAAAAGAATTCATACCTGTGATTAAGATTGCCTTGATTACTTTTCTCTTCTTTTTACCCTGGCCATTGCGCAACTACATAGTGTTTAAAAAAATCATACCTCTAACTACCAGCAGTGGTATTAACCTCTATCGCGGACACAATGAAGACGGCATTGGAAGCTGGGGATGGAGCAAGCACGTTTATCCTCATACAGCTTATTTGTGCGGAGATGACAATTTTGAAGTCCGCTTTTCCTCCCTCTATGCTGATTTAGCGAAAGCATATATTAAAAAACAAAAAGCCGAAACCTTACGTTCCTCTTTTGAAAAATTAGGTGAACTGTGGTGGTTACCCCGAAATGATCAACGCGCTTCACACCCGTTGTATGCCTTCCCCTGGGTATTGGTAGTATTGTTTGCAGTGCCTGTAATTTGGCTGCAACGAAAAAACAAATCCACACATGCTGCACTTATATTTTTATTCTCCTGCTCCATTGTTGCCATGTTGTTTTTTGTGTTACCCCGCTACCAAACTATCATGAAAATAGCCCTTATTCCTTTTGCTGCTTTTGGCATTCATAACCTGATAATTGTATATTTAAATCGTTTTTACCATTCAAATACCCGAGACAAATGAAATCTATACTCATAAAAAATGCCACCCTAGTAAACGAGAACAAACAGTATACTTCGGATGTGCTGATTAAAAACGGACGCATTGAGCGTATTGCAGGCAACATTGATGCTGTGGTCGACAAAGAAATAGACGCTTCAGGCCTTTACCTTATCCCGGGGGCTATTGATGATCAGGTGCATTTTCGTGAGCCGGGACTAACCAATAAAGGTGAAATTTATACCGAAGCTAAAGCTGCTGTTGCCGGTGGAGTAACCAGTTACATGGAAATGCCTAACACTGTACCAGGAGCTGTAACTATTGAATTGCTTGAAGAAAAGTATTCGCGTGCTGCACAATGTTCGCTGGCCAATTACTCTTTTTTTATGGGCACCACCAACAGCAATATAGATGAGGTAAAAAGAGTTAACCCGCATAACATCTGTGGAGTGAAAATTTTTATGGGTTCTTCCACTGGAGATATGCTGGTAGATGATCCTCATGAGTTGGAAGCTGTATTTGCAGAGTCCCCCACTCTTGTAGCCACACACTGCGAAGATGACCCTATGATTAAACTCAATATGGCCAATTACAAAGCGCAATATGGCGAAGACATACCCGTTAAATTTCACGGACTTATCCGCAGCGAAGAAGCCTGCTATAAATCTTCTTCCTATGCTGTTGAGTTGGCAAAAAAACACAACACACGTTTGCATGTACTGCACATCAGCACAGCTAAAGAATTACAACTCTTTCGCAACGATATTCCGTTAAAAGAAAAACGCATAACAGCTGAAGCCTGTATACACCACCTCTGGTTCACTGATGCGGATTATGACACGAAAGGTACGCTCATCAAATGGAATCCCGCTGTAAAAACTGCTGCCGACCGTGATGCTATTTTTAAAGCACTACTGGATAACCGCATTGACGTAATTGCCACTGACCATGCCCCACATACCTTATCAGAAAAAGCAAACAAGTATGCGCAGGCTCCCTCAGGCGGACCATTGGTCCAACACTCCATACTGGCCATGCTTGATTTTCATAAACAGGGTAAAATAAGTTTAGAAAAAATAGTCGAAAAAATGAGCCATGCTGTTGCTGATTTGTTTCGCATAAACAACAGAGGCTATATCAGAGAAGGATATTGGGCTGATTTGGTGCTGGTAGACCTGAAAACAAATACTACCGTAACAAAAGAGAATCTACTCTACAAATGCGGATGGTCACCCTTTGAAGGGCACACCTTCCCGGCAAGTATACACAGTACTTTTGTCAATGGTCATCTGGTATACCACAAAGGCAAGTTGGATGAATCACAGCTTGGCCATCGAATGGACTTTCATCCGGCACATTAGTGTCACGGCTCTTATTTTTTATGGTGGTGTTGGGCCTTTTAACAGGATGTTCCAAACATTCGAACTGTCCGGCATATGCCTCCGTAAAAACCCAAGAGCGTAAACACATCAAAAAAAATATCCGCAAGAAAAAGAAGAAAAGCGAAAGCGGCTTATTTACCAAAGAACAACTCAACATTATACGAAGTGGGAAAAAGGCTGCCCGTCAATCTAAACGTAACTTAAAGAAAAAAAGCTAAATTGCGGGTAGGTTATGTTATCCAAAGATTTCCATCATTCTCAGCTAAAGAAAAGTCAACAACTCAGTATGCGCATCAGCCTTTTGGTGATGAGCATAACGGCCATTTACAGTTTTGTCTTTTTAGGACTTGGCGTATATTCTCTATCACTGCTTTGTGCAGTTATTACACTGGTGTTTCTGGCTTCCTTTTACCTCAACAAAAACGGGAAGTTGAAAACCGGCCGTGTAACACTGTACGTAATCATTAACCTTACAGTATTTATTGCCGATGTTGTTTTGGGACGCAATACCGGGCTCTTTTTGCTCTATATACCGATAATGGCCAGCTCCTTAGTGCTGTTCAGTTTTAATGAAAAAAATTCCATTATTCTGGTAGCCGCATTTTCGCTATTCCTGATTGTAATGCTGGAAATAACAAATCACTCCCTTTTTTCTGTCTCCTACAAACTAAACAGAGAAGCCAATTATGCAGTATACTACACCACCCTGCTTTTGTCCATTACGGCTACAGGCTTGTGTGTCTATTACCTTAAAAGCGTGAACCATTCTGTAGAGAGTCAACTAATCTCACAGCGCACATTTTATGAAAATATTTTCGAGAACCTGCCAGCTGATGTAGCTGTGTTTGATAAACATCATAAATACACCTACATTAATCCTAAAGGTGTAAGAGATTCCTTTATCCGAAACTGGCTTATTGGTAAAGACGACTTTGATTATTGTGAGAAACGTGGGCTAGACAGAAGCATGGCAGAAAGAAGACGAAATGCCTTTAATAAATGTATGGCCACTCTGGAGGCTGTACAATTAGATGAGACTCATATTGATGCAAAAGGTGATACTGTCCACCATTCACGTTATTTTAATCCCATAATAAATGAAAGTGGCAATGTGGAGCTTGTAATAGGATATGGCTTTAATGTTACTGAGCAAAAAAATGCTCAGTCCAAAATTATGGAGGCCAAACAAATGGCTGAAAATGCATCAAAGGCAAAAAGTAATTTCCTCTCCAATATAAGCCATGAAATAAGAACCCCACTCAATGCTATAATAGGGTTGAGTAATTTGCTTGTAAGCGATAATAAACGTGATAACTTGGATGAAAACCTGAAAATTATCAGTTACTCAGCAAACAACTTACTGGCTTTAATTAATGATATACTCGACTTATCTAAAATTGAAGAAGGAAAAATAACTGCTGAAAAGACTCCGTTTAGTGTAGCTGATTTACTCTCCACTCTGGAAAAAACCATCCGCATACGCTCTACTGAGAAAAAACTGGATTTGATTACGGATTTCGCAGCAGATTTGCCACCTGTACTAACGGGTGACCCCCTAAGGTTAAATCAGATTCTGCTTAACCTATGCACAAATGCAGTAAAATTTACAGAAGAAGGATCAGTAAGAATAAAAGTATTTATCCAATCCCGAAATGATGATACAATGGTGTTGCAGTTCGAAGTACACGATACCGGCATTGGAATATCACCACAAAAAATAGGAAGTATTTTTGATTCGTTTACTCAGGCTGAATCGTATACCACTCGAAAGTATGGGGGGTCCGGATTAGGGCTAAACATTTCCAAAAAATTATGTAATATTTTAGGTGGTTCCATACGTGTGGATAGTAAATTGAATCTGGGCAGCACATTTTATGTAAGCCTTCCTTTCGGTTACTCTTATGATGTAAACTTACTTAAAGCAAATCACAACGCACAAAACGAAAAGGACCTCTCCCATTTGAAAGTATTAATGGCTGAAGACAACGTTATTAATCAGCGTTTGGTTCAACAGCTTTTCAAAAAATGGAATTGCGAACTTTATATAGTTTCATCCGGGCGAATGGCCATTGAACAATTAAAGCAGGAAAAATTTGATATGCTTTTAATGGATCTTCAAATGCCCGACATGGATGGACTAACAGCTATTGAACTTTTACGCGAAGGTAAAGCCGGTGAACTCAATAAAGATATCCCGGCTATTGCCCTTACTGCAGATGTATTTGAACAAACACGGAAAAAAGTATACCAATCAGGTTTTAATGATTTTTTAAGTAAACCTTTTAACAGCGAAGATTTGTACCGTAAAATAGCCCAACGTACTGACGGAACTACTTTTTAAGATTAAGCAATGTTGCACAACAGAGCATAAACAATACTCGCGCACCCACGTTTGCATCCCAATCATCTTTACCCGGAGACACCTCATTTAAATCAAATCCAATAATTCGCTTTTTACTGAGTGCCAATTGTTCTATCAGGTAGCTTACTTCAGCAAAAGACAATCCGCCCGGCACGGGAGTGCCTGTATTTGGGCAGTGGTCGGGAGTTAAGCCATCAATATCAAATGAAATAAATACGTTATCGGGTAGGTTCTTGATAATGGCACTCACCTGTGTGGCCCAGGTTGTTCCTTTAATTTTAGCAAACTGTATATCGCGGTCGTACCATGTTTTAATCCGGCCCTTACTTTTCTCTATCAGTTTCACCTCTTCTTCGCAATAATCTCTGATACCCACTTGCGTTAAGGACAGAATGTTTTTTTCCTTGAGTGCATTAAACATAACCGATGCATGTGAATAGGTAAATCCTTCGTATGCATTTCGCAAATCAGCGTGCGCATCAATTTGTAGTATACCGAATTTCTTTTTAGCAGCAAGCGCCTGCATTAACCCCAGCGGAGTGCTGTGGTCTCCACCCAATGTGGCCACCAGTTTCCCTTGCTTCAATAAGTTCTCTGACTGTTTGCGCACCTTTTCTACCATGGCTGCACAGGCGGCATTTACCTTATCCAGCTTTTTTTGCGAAGGTATTTCACCATTGGTCCAGCTGTCAATAATATCTTCAGCCAGTTTGCGC
Organism: Bacteroidia bacterium; assembly: GCA_035299275.1. Lineage (GTDB taxonomy): Bacteria > Bacteroidota > Bacteroidia > UKL13-3 > UKL13-3 > JAGPCK01. Next base: position 992 of record DATGWX010000179.1, on the reverse strand, counting down.
ATTTGCTTACTTTGTTTCTTCAGGCCGTTATCCGCTTCAACCATGGCCATTTTACGTTTCCACACCTCCTTGATAAGCGGATGGTAAAGGTCAATTTGTTTGGAGGCCTCCAATATAGCCTCCGGCCCGTTAGCCGTTCCTGCTCCGTAAGAAACCGTTGCCTCCCAGCAAACAGGTAATATCACCAGTTCCGATTCCTTTTCATTGTAAGGTAGCCCGAATAAATTACTATCAGCAGCACCGGGGTTGTTGGGATTAAAGTTTTTATCAGCCATGATTGATGTTTTATTTATTTTCTCTGAAGTAAGTAATCATATCCGTTGATTGCAGGGAGGTAACTCCCGCATTGCGGAGCATTGTTATAATTTGTCCCCTGTGAAGTGTAGCATGGTTACACACATGCATAAGAATCTCTTCATGTGTATTGGTGTAGGTAATACCTTTCATGTTGGTGTAGGCAAGTGAAGCTGTAAAAAATGAATCGTCTTTAGCCAAAATAAATTCTATCATTTTTTGGGATGATTGAATAAAAAGTTCCTTAGCCTCATTAAACGTTCCGTTAAAATTTTCACTTGGCCAGTGATTTACCGGAGCGCCATTCAGTCGATTGAACCACACTTCCTGTACATCCCACATGTGATAGAGTGTTTTACGGATAGTTGGAAAGCTGCTGATAAGTTCTACATCAGCCACCTCATCGGGTATTAAAGCTGCTATGCGGGTATTTGCCCAGAGGTTGTATTTAAGAAAGTGATTTAATGAAATTTCCATATCAATCTGCGAAAATAAAACCGTTTAGGTTTAACCCAATGTTAATTTTTGAAGTAAGATTTCGGTTCCGATAGTGGCCTTTTCCTGAATTACATTCAGGTTGCTTATACCATAGACCTCGTTGAGTTTAGGGTCAATCAGATATTTTTCACTTTGAACGGGAGCATAACTCACCAAACCCGCGGCAGGATATACCGCCAGTGATGTTCCTATTACCACAA
>DATGWX010000178.1:0-4065 GCA_035299275.1 Bacteroidia bacterium | reverse complement strand
GATGAGGAGGTGATTTTTAAAGAGGTTAATTCGAAGCTGTATTTCATCAGGTATTTTCTTGCTGATAGCCCTGATAAATTTCTGGTGATTGCCACCACACGTCCGGAAACTATTTTGGCCGACACTGCCATATGTGTAAATCCGAATGATGAGCGCTTCAAACATCTGGTAGGGAAAAAAGTACGCGTGCCGTTTATCAACCGCGAAATTCCGGTGATTGCTGATGAATACGTGGATATGGAATTTGGTACGGGTTGTTTAAAAGTAACACCGGCTCATGACCGTAACGATTATGAATTAGGCACAAAATACAACCTGCCCGTTATTGATATTCTTGATGAACAGGCTTCCCTGAATGAGAAGGCAGAAGATGCCCGTTACATAGGCAAAGATCGTTTTGAGGTACGCAAACAAATTGCACTTGACCTTGAAGCAGCCGGACATATAGAAAAAATTGAAGAGTACAAAAATCAGGTGGGTACCAGCGAACGCACAGGTGCAGTAATTGAACCCCGCCTGAGCCTGCAATGGTTTGTCGATATGAAGGCTTTCATTGCCCGCAACCCGCAGGTATTGGATGCGGTGATGAGTGATGAAATTAAGTTTCATCCGGCCAAAATGAAAAATACCTACAAACATTGGATCGATAACATTAAAGACTGGTGCATCTCCCGTCAGTTATGGTGGGGGCAGCGTATACCCGCCTGGTACAATGCGCAGGGAGATTTTGTTGTAGCTAAAACGGCAGAGGAAGCGCTGGCTTTGTTTAGTGCAAAAGGAGAGCAGTTAACTGCTGCCCAAATCAAACAAGATGATGATGTAGTAGATACCTGGTTCAGTTCCTGGTTATGGCCCGTTACGGTATTTGATGGCCTGCCTTCAGGTGATCTTTCGAAAGAAAATGTAAAGGCCAACCGTAATGCCGATATAAAATATTTCTATCCCACCAATGATCTGGTAACTGCTCCGGAAATTATGTTTTTCTGGGTGGCACGTATGATTATGGCCGGGTATGAGTGGATGGGCGAAAAGCCGTTCAGCAATGTATACTACACTGGGATTGTACGCGACAAGCAACGGAGAAAAATGAGTAAGAGTTTGGGTAACTCACCCGACCCGCTCGATTTGATTGCCCTGCACGGTGCTGATGCTGTTCGCATGGGTATGCTGCTGTGTTCACCAGCCGGTAATGATATTTTGTATGATGAATCGCTGGTTGAACAGGGTCGAAATTTCAGCAACAAACTGTGGAATGCTTTCCGTTTGGTGAAAGGTTGGGAAGTAAAACCCGACAAAGAGTTTACATCGGATATATTAGAAAGCAACCAGCTTTCAGCGCAATGGTTCGAAGGCCGTTTGAATGATAACTTAAAAGACATTGAAGAGAAATTCAGCGATTACCGTTTGAGTGAGGCGTTGATGAATACCTACAAACTTATCTGGGACGATTTCTGTTCTTGGTACCTCGAAATGGTGAAACCGGCCTACCAGCAACCCATTAACCAAAGTACCTATGAGGCAACGGTAAATCACTTCGATACCTTGTTGCGTTTGTTGCATCCGTTTATGCCTTTTGTTACAGAAGAACTCTGGCAACACATGGGTGAGCGCAAAGCAGGAGAAAGTATTTGTATTGCTGCGTATCCTAAAAGCACCAACTCGAAAGCAATGGATTTATCGCGCGTGTTTGACTGCATTACACAAATCAGAAATTTAAGAAATGCGAAAGGGTTAAGTCCGAAGGAAGCTTTTGATGTTTCCATTCGTTCTGATGCTCCGCAAGCCTATCAAACCTGTGAGTTTTTGATTAAGAAGCTGGCCAATGTTGCGCAAATACACTGGGTAACTGAAGCACCTGCACAAACCATACTGGTGCAGGTACACACGGATGAGGTGTATGTTCATCTGCAACTGGAAGTAGATGCCGTGGCTGAACGCAGCAAGATTGCCTCTGAAATTGAGTACCTGCATGGTTTCCTCAAATCAGTAGATGCCAAACTCAGTAACGAAAAATTTGTGGCCAATGCCAAACCTGAGTTAGTAGAAAAGGAACGTCAGAAAAAAGCAGATGCCGAAGCCAAGATTCTTACTTTGCAAAAAAGTCTGGAATCACTTAATTAATTCAACTGAAATATGTACTTTGGTTTTCTGATACACCATGGCTGAAAACCAATTGCACACCATTCTTCAACAGTACTGGGGCTATTCGCAATTCCGACCCTTGCAGGAGGAGATTATTTCCTCTGTGCTATCGGGTAAAGATACCCTGGCTTTGTTGCCTACGGGTGGAGGTAAATCCCTGTGTTTTCAGGTTCCGGCAATGGCTAAGGAGGGTTTGTGTCTGGTGGTTTCTCCCTTAATTGCCTTAATGAAAGATCAGGTAGACAACCTGCAAAAACGAGGCATTAAAGCGATTGCCGTATTCTCAGGTATGAGTTTTCGTGAAATTGACCGACTACTCGATAACTGTGTATACGGTGATGTGAAATTTCTTTATGTATCGCCTGAGCGATTGGCTACAGATATTTTTCGCGAACGCGTAAAACGCATGAACATTAACCTGCTGGCCATTGATGAAGCTCATTGTATTTCACAGTGGGGGTATGATTTCAGGCCGGAGTATTTGCAGATTGCTGAGGTTAGGGAACTGTTGCCCAAAGTACCTGTGATTGCATTAACAGCCAGTGCAACGCAGGATGTGGTAGAAGATATTCAGGAGAAACTGAAGTTTAAAACAAAGAACGCTTTTCGAAAAAGTTTTGAGCGCACCAACCTGCATTACCATGTTCGGCAGGTGGAGGATAAAGACCGCAAACTGGTGGAGATATGCAAAAACATTAAAGGTACTGGATTGGTGTATGTGCGCAACCGCAGGTCAACCAAAACTCTGGCACAGCTGCTCTACAAGCAGGGTGTAGCAGCAGATTTTTATCATGCAGGTTTGCAACACAAAGAGCGGGAGAAAAAACAACACGATTGGAAAAATAATAAAATCAGGGTGATGGTTTGTACCAATGCATTTGGTATGGGCATTGATAAACCCGATGTACGTTTTGTGGTGCATTATGAAGCGCCCGATAGTTTGGAAGCCTATTATCAGGAAGCAGGCAGGGCAGGACGTGATGAGCAAAAATCATTTGCCATACTGTTGTACAATGATGCGGATAAAACAGCCGCATTGCATAAACTAAAATTGAGTTTGCCCGATGAGGCAACCGTAAGACGTGTGTATCACCTGTTGGGTTCTTACCTCAACATTGCCGTGGGTGCGGCACAGTTTCAAACTTTTCCTTTTGACATAGCACAATTCAGTACTACGTATAAACTGCCACCTGCAACGGTGTATCACGCCCTTAAAATTTTAGAACAGGATGCTTACATCCAATTGTCGGATGCTATTCATCAACCTTCGAAATTACATTTCAGAGTCAACAACATGGAGTTGTATCGTTTTCAGGTAGCCAATGCACAGTTTGATGCGTTTATCAAAATGTTGCTGCGTTTGTACGGAGGTATGTTTGATGAATATACCCAAATTCATGAAGACGATGTTGCCGCTAAAATGAAACTACCCGTTAAGCAAGTGATGAGCTGGCTTAAACAACTTCATCAGCAACAGGTGGTGGATTATATTGAAAGCACTGATGCTCCCAGGCTCACGTATTTAACTGAAAGATTGGACTCCGCTAATCTGGGTATTAACCGCAAACTGATGCAGTTCAGGCATAAGGTAGCCACGGAGAAACTAACCACCATGCTCGACTTTGCCTCTCAATACCGCAACTGCCGCAGTCGTTACCTGTTGCAGTATTTTAACGAACCCAATCAAAACTGGTGCAGGCAATGTGATGTGTGCTTAGCTTTGCACGAGACAGAACTGGATGAAAAAGGATTTGAGCAGGCACTCACAAAACTGGAAACACTGTTGCAACAACCGCTCGATACACAACAAGTGGTTGCTGCCTTACCTTTGAAACCTGAGCAGGCTTTAAAATTAGTTCAGCTGGCACAGGAGCATTTATTAATTCAACCGAATAAAAAAGGACAATTGGTGTGGAAGAAAAA
>DATGWX010000177.1:0-3774 GCA_035299275.1 Bacteroidia bacterium | reverse complement strand
CTTTACAATTTTAGCTCGTCTACCTGTACTGTCGGTTATAAAGTAAATACCGGGAGCTAGTGATGAAACATCAAGTTGTTTGACATCATATTTACGTAACATCAATCTCCCTGTAATGTCATGCACTTCATAATTTCCATTTTCACTAAAATAAAGTTCATTTTTAACTGGATTAGGATACATAAAATACTCTGACTTACCCTTCAGCTCTTTTGTACCAACCAAAAACCGGGGCAAGAAACGATAAACCGTTCCTTCAGCAGGTATGCCTGACATGGCCTTAAAAACATAATTGGCGTTTGAGTCTAATGTAAATGCCGTAGGTGAACCATTCACCCATAACTTTTCGTAACAACCCGAGAAACTGAATGGGGAGAAAAACATCCCAACCTGTGGTCCGGTATTGATGTTAAACCCCGAAGCATTGTTGGACGAGCGTGGTCCGTAGCGAATTTCTACTACTCCACTTTGCTGATACACCCATATCTGCATATTCAGGTAATTACCGGCTTGACCTACTCTTACTTTTAAATTCTTCCACTGTACCTTCAGAATCTTGTTGCCGCTTACCCCTTCTATCTTATACGAAACCGATGATTGCGCATCAATTGAATCAAGATAGGTGAAGGCCCCGTCAATAATAGCGAGTGCCGAATCGTTGTCAATACGCAGATCCCCTCCGGCCTGTATAAAGAAAAATTTTGCGCTGGTGTCGAGTTTAAAAGGCCTGCCATAAAAATAAAATGTTTCTCCGATTAACTCATCTACCCAATACAAATCTGATTGGGGATCAAAATCTGTAAAAGGAATCACCTTAGCCCCGCTGAGGACGGTATAGGTGGCCGTTGATTGCGAAAAGGAATACGATTGTGCATTTACTGATGCACACATGCAGAGTAACCCAGTTACCATGCATAACCTGTAAAAGTATTGTTTCATAAATTGAAGATTTTTTACGCGATAGGTTTCCGATACCTAACCCTGAATACAAAAAAGAAAAGGACCGAATACACCAAACCCATGCACACATACCACACATACGTACTGATATAGGGTTTTGATGAATGATAATGTTGCTGCATACGATTAATCCGTTCCTGTATTTCGGCCAGGGTTTTCCCTTCTGCCTTCATTTGTTCACTGGTGTAGGTAAACAGATTTTTAAGATGTGATGCATCAAAAAAGTGGATATCAATAAACGTGTAAGCGGAGTAACAGGTGGCAGCCAGCAATGAAACAACCAGACTAAACAATACCGACTGCCTGTAGAGCAATTGCCTTTGTTGCTTACTCAGCTCATGCAGGGCCAGATAAATGCAAATGGGGAGAATAAGAATGGCGAGGTAACCCGCATACTGCCCCCAGGACGTTTCATAAATAATGCGGGTGTAATCAAGCATGGTTACATAACCCGTGAGTAACACACCTGCCATCAATCCGTAAAAAATCAAAAGTCTTTTCATACCATTTTTTTGATTCAAAAGACTCTAATTAGCGCATATAAGACAATTTTATGTGGTTTGAAAAAAGGTTGATGGAGTAGCACTCTGCTCATTATCAACACCTTTATTTAATAAGGTTGACTTGAGCATTTGGTTGAGTTGCTTGCGATTTTGTATTCCTGCCTTATGGTAAATATGATTGATATGCGTTTTTAGTGTGCTGGGGCTAATGTGTAACTGTTCTGCAATTTCCTTATTGGTGAGCGAACCGGTAAGTAAATAGAGCACTTCTTTTTCACGCTTCGATAACTCGTTCAGAAAAGCGGGTTTGCCAATACTTACTACATTTGAATGTGTTTGATAGAACAAACGGGCCACATACACCCCCCCTATAGCAAAACAGATTGCAACAAGGGTAATGTACAAATCGGGATGTGACTGATTTAAAAGCCATACATACTTAAGTATGGCAAAGCATACCACCAGTAAACCTGCCAACAGGCCATACTTAACCGGAACAAAAATAACTGACTTCATGAGGTGAATTTATGATATAGTCAGCAAATTGACAAAGGGAGTACAGCCTTACAATGAAATTCCCATGTGAAATGGACTGGAAAAATCGTGCCGCCAACCATTGCTGCATTCCCGCAAACAACTTCTCCACTTTTTTCCTCCTGCCATAAAAGTTGCTTACCTTTGCGCCTTACTCATAATCTTATATACTGTGACTGAGCACGTTTCACAAAAACAACTGGCCACTGTTGAACAAGCCAAACAATTGGGTCTTCGGGAAGAAGAATTCGAAAAAATTAACGAAATACTGGGCCGCGCTCCCAACTTCACTGAGCTGAGCATTTACTCGGTGATGTGGAGTGAGCACTGCTCGTACAAAAATTCCATTGTGTGGCTCAAAACATTGCCCCGCAAAGGAGATAAACTGCTGGCCGAGGCCGGAGAAGAAAATGCCGGTCTCATTGATATTGGCAACGGACTGGCCTGTGCCTTTAAAATTGAATCACACAACCACCCTTCGGCATTGGAACCTTTTCAGGGTGCTGCTACCGGTGTGGGTGGTATAAACCGCGATATTTTTTCCATGGGAGCCCGTCCCATTGCCAACCTCAACTCCCTGCGTTTCGGCAACATCAACAACGAACGCACCCGCTGGTTAGTAAAAGGTGTGGTAAAAGGTATTGGTGATTACGGCAACTCTTTTGGTATTCCCACTGTAGGTGGCGAAGTATATTTTGACGATTGTTATAACATCAATCCGTTGGTAAATGCCATGAGTGTAGGTATTGCCAAAGTAGGGAAAACCGTTTCAGCTATTGCAGAAGGGGTGGGCAATCCGGTGTACATCTTCGGTTCATCTACCGGTAAAGACGGTATTCACGGAGCGGCCTTTGCTTCGAAAGATATTACAGAAGACTCTGCCAAAGATTTGCCATCAGTACAAGTGGGTGATCCGTTCTGGGAAAAATTGATTCTGGAAGCATCTATGGAACTTTTAGAAACCGATGCAGTAGTTGGTATGCAAGACATGGGAGCGGCAGGCATTACCTGCTCTACCAGTGAGATGAGCGCCAAAAGCGGAACGGGTATGAAAGTGTGGTTGGATAAAGTGCCCATGCGTCAGGAAGGAATGAAAGACTGGGAAATTCTGCTGAGCGAATCGCAGGAACGCATGCTGGTAATTGTGAAAAAAGGACAAGAAAAAGCAGTAGAAAAAATATTTGATAAGTGGGACCTTACCTGGGCCATTATTGGTGAGGTAACCGATACTGCGCGTGTGCAATATTACATGAACAATGAACTGGTGGCCGATATTCCGGGTGAGTCATTGGTACTGGGTGGCGGTGCCCCGGTATACCACCGTGAATACACCGAGCCGAAATACTTTGCAGAAATTGCGAAGTTCGACCAGAACACCGTTGCAGATTGCAACATGACAGAAGCGATAAACATTGCCAAAAAATTAGCCGCTAACCCCAACATCTGTTCCCGCAAGTGGGTGTACAATCAATACGATTCAATGGTGGGCACGGTTAATCAAACTACCAATGCTCCCAGCGATGCAGCCGTGGTAAAAGTGCGCGACAGCGACATGAGCATTGCCATGAGTGTAGATTGCAACTCACGTTATGTGTATGCCAACCCTGAAGTGGGTGCGGCCATTGCTGTGTGTGAAGCAGCCCGCAACATTGTGTGTGCCGGTGGCGAACCTGCAGGTGTTACCAACTGTTTGAATTTTGGTAATCCATACAACCCTGAGGTGTACTTCACTTTTGTATACGCCATTAAAGGTATGGGCAAAGCCTGCACAAAATTA
>DATGWX010000176.1:0-2742 GCA_035299275.1 Bacteroidia bacterium | reverse complement strand
TGTATCGATAAGTGTTATAAGGTGAGTCTAAATTAAGTAAGGCATTGGTTACCCTGCGAATGGTAGGATCCTTAGCAGCAAAAATTACTGTAGGATCGGCTTGCAGTAACATCCCTTTTTTCAAACGGTTAAGGTACACTCCTGCTACAACGGGCATCTCGTCATTTTTTACGGTTTCTTTTGCCACAATACTGGCCAATGCACTCACCTGCTGCGGAGATAAGTTCAACTTCCCGGCCTTTTGCTTTCGCTCAGTGTTCCAGAATTTTTCATATTCGCTGCGCAATCGTTCCAACACTTTTGCTGCAGAAGTGTTCCAGTAAAAACTGTATGTATCGGGTATCACTAAACCTATGATGTTATCTTCATCAAAGCCCAGTGAATTTTGTACTTCGGATGAATTCAACATATGGAGCAGTTCCACACTATCTGCCTCCAGTTGCCTGCCTATAATGCCTGATGTAGTAGCTAAATCAGTATAAGCACGTAGTACCACTTTCACTTCTTCCTGCTCACCTGAACGTAAAATCGAAAGCAGCTTTTTGTTACTCCAGCCATGTACAACTTTGTATTTACCTGCTCTTACCTTTTCAGGATATTTCATCAACTGAGCCACCCAATCAAAAGTAAGCGAGTTGGTAATGACTCCTTCATCAGAGAGTTGCTTCAACACCCCGTCATATGTGCTGCCGGTTTTGATGTACACATAAGTATATGACTTACCTTGAGGCAAATGCACATTGCTGCCAAATACTATCTGCCATCCTTTATAGGTGACCACACCTGCCAGTAACAGCAATACAACAAGGGCATATACAAAATACCTCAGTAGAGGTTTACGGGAATTAGTTCGCTTTGAATTCATACGTAATGAGCGCGACTAAGATAATTAATTTTCGTAAATCTCCTTTTTAGAGAATACCAACCGAAGCAATGAAAACGAACTACTTTATAATCAGTTTTCCTTCGTGCAGCACTTTTTTGGGTGATACTACGCGCACGTAATACATACCCGCAGCGAGTGATGATTTCTCAAAACTCACTTTGTTAAGTCCTGCCGGCAAAGCCGCATCCAGCAATACGCTTACCTCCTGCCCCAACACATCGTACAACACTATTTTAATAAACTCTTCTACCGGAAGAGTAAAAAACATCTCAAAGCGATGGTCAACAGCGGGGTTAGGAAACAGATTAAAATCAGGCTGAGGAAGCACCTGCACTATTTCCTGCTCAGGCGTAATGGAAACCTGTGCCACCCAACTCATGCGTTTATTCCCTGTGCCACCATATTCGCCCGATACCCAGGCTGTAGGTACCTGTGCATTGTGCCTGCGTGTGCAGGAGCTGTAATCTCCCCAACGGTTGTAAAAAATATAACCCGTTCCTGTTTTCAGAATAACCGGATTGGACCATGAGCCGTTGTCTTTACAAACCACAGCTAACAAACTGGGATAAGTAAGGGTGTTGGTCTCCTGGTAACCAATGAGCACATTTTTTTCGTTTGGCTTTTGCGGACTGTTAAATAAGGCTATGGAAGGAAAAGTAAGATCAGACTGAGCTCTGGAATAGTTAAAGGTTTGCGAAGTATTATCGGAGGTTTTAATGCGGGTGTAGATAATACTGGCATAACCCGAGAAATTGATATCTCCGTGCTGAACCAAATGAATGAACCCGTTGGCATAAACAGCACTCATTACTCTGGTATCAATTGTACTTAAAGTGGAGGAGGTACCTTTTTGTATGGCATTACCTGCCGGTGTATAAGTCGGAATGCTAACAGCAGTTAGTGTAAGTTGCGGATTACCTCCAATGGTATCGGTAAGCGTATACAAATTAAGCTGATCGCCTCCTGCAGTGGAACGTATATCACTCACCAGATATACTTTGTTGCCGTAAGTATACTCAGGCCCTGCGTGGTTCACCACACACAAAGAATAGTTTCTCGTGTTGGCCAGTTTGTAGTTACGTACTCGCAATGCACCTCCGCTGTAACCTTCTTTTTTAGCTATTTGCAACACATTGGGGTGTACATTGGTTCCTTGTCCTGATGACGGAAATACCGAACCCGATATCACCAACTCGTGTTCTGAAATTCCCACATACGGGTAATCATAAATGCTGCTGGTTATTTCTCCCGGAATGGTTTGCGTGTATTTGTACCAGTTTCCTGTGGGGTCGTTGGTGGCTGAAAATGCAATAAAAATGGCACAAAAATTTGTAGGAATGGCCAGCATAATAAACCGGTCGTTGTAACTGTCATATATCACCCGCGGATCAGAGATAGTACTGGTTGTACCAAAAAATGATGACAAACTGGTAGACGGTAAAAGTACCTGCCCGCTGGTATCATATACAGCCATGCTGGAGTTAACAGAGTGCAACACAAATCTGCCATTGCCTATCGCTGTACCATTGTCATAAGGTATGGCTCCCGAGGTAATACCATTAAAATTATTGCGCAACTCCGGAGTATCTAAACCATTCACTCCGTCAGCACCGTTGGCTTTGAATTTTTGCTGAGCCTCTTCCTGTTTTTTCTTAGTTTTCTCCGCCTTTACCCGCTCAATATCTTCATCTACTTTATTGAGTTCATAGCTTTTATTTTCTACAATCACCTGCCATTTATCTGCTGCTGCTTTGCGGGCATCTACCACACCGCCCAAAGGGGTAGTTGTATAACCGCTTTGCACCACTTCCTGCGCTGAGGCAGGCAGCACCTGCAACAGGCAACAAGCCGACAAT
>DATGWX010000175.1:0-1766 GCA_035299275.1 Bacteroidia bacterium | reverse complement strand
TGCCGGATGCATTCCTTAAGCGCTGGTTATTGAGCCGTTATGCTGACAAGTTCACACCTGAGACCATCGATGAAAAGTATGGCCCTGAGGCTGCTTACCTTCGTTCTACCCTGTTTCAGGAAGCAGTTATTTCTGCCAACGGCATTCAGGTAAATGAGGAGGATTTATTAGCTGCATCTGTTAACTATACCAAGCGCATGTTCTTTGGATACAACCTGAACATTCCGGTAAGTGATTACCTCACTCAATATGCACAGGAACAACTAAAAGACAACAACTACCGTTCACGTATGTTGAACATGGCCATTGAAACCAAAGTGCTTGCTGCTTTAAAAGATATGGTTACTATTAATGTAGAAGAATTACCCGTTGACGATTTCTTCAAGAAGATGCGTGAACACAGCGACAAACATCACCACAACCATGAGCACGAGCAGGACCACGACCATGCTCATGAAGAAGCACATAGCCACTAAGAAAATAAGCTGTCAACTACCTGACAGCATTAGATACTGATAATTAACGCACTGAAGCCCCTTGCTGACAAAATGCAGGGGGCTTTGTGTTGGTATTGAAATTGTGTATACTCGTAAAACTTTATCAAAACACACACGTATGCAAGACGGAAAAGAATTCAGAAAATATGCCACCAAACATCATGGCATTAGCAGCTTAAAAGTTGACACCTACATTGAGAGTTCGTTTAGAGGAATGACCCGCACGGTTATTGAAGAACGTCCGATGAACTTCAGGGAGATTGACGTTTTCTCGCGTTTAATGGCTGATCGCATTATATTCTTAGGCACACAGGTTGACGATTATTTTGCCAATATCATTCAGGCACAATTACTCTTTTTGGAGTCCATGGATGCCAAACGAGATATTCAGTTGTACATCAATTCTCCGGGCGGTTCTGTATATGCCGGCTTAGGAATTTATGATACCATGCAATGGGTTTCGCCTGATGTATCAACCATTTGTACTGGTATGGCAGCTTCAATGGGAGCTGTATTACTGTGTGCAGGTGCCAAAGGCAAACGCACAGCGTTAGTTCACTCCCGCGTAATGATTCACCAGCCTATGGGTGGTGCACAGGGACAAGCATCTGACATTGAAATCACTTACAAGGAAATTGAAAAACTCAAGAAAGAACTCTATACCATTATTGCCAACCACAGCGGACAGGAATTTGATAAGGTATGGAAAGACTCTGACCGTGACTACTGGATGATTGCTGAAGAAGCTAAAGCATACGGTATGATAGACGAGGTACTTACCAAACACACTAAAAAATAAACGAAACTCATCCCCGCGAACACTTGACTAATCAGGTGTTCGCGTTTTTATTTTATACATGAAAGCTAAAGAAGATAAGTGTTCATTTTGCGGCCGCAACAAACAGGAAACTGAATTTCTGATTGCCGGGCTTAATGCTTACATATGCGACAATTGCGTAAACCAGGCATTCCGCATTGTGAACGAAGAGGTAGGTCACCAAAAGGAAAAGAAAAGTAAGTTCAACCCCAAACAACTGAAGCCTGCAGAGATAAAAGCGCATCTGGATGAATACGTCATCGGGCAGGATGAAGCTAAACGGGTAATTTCAGTGGCCGTGTACAATCACTTTAAACGGATTAAACACCGCCAGCTTTCAGATGGTGTGGAGTTGGAAAAATCGAACATTATGCTGGTGGGTGAAACCGGCACCGGAAAGACACTTTTGGCCAAAACTTTAGCTAAAATATTACAGGTTCCATTTTGCATTG
>DATGWX010000174.1:0-2534 GCA_035299275.1 Bacteroidia bacterium | reverse complement strand
GGAAAAATTTTTACCGTTACCTCATTTGGTGAATCGCATGGTTCAGGTGTGGGGGTGGTTATTGATGGTTGCCCTGCCGGACTTGGTATTGACGAGTCGTTTATTGCTGCTGAATTGAATCGCAGAAAAACGGCACAAACTTCTTTCGCTTCGTCAAGAAATGAAAAGGACGAGTTTCAAATTTTATCCGGAGTATTTGAAGGTAAGAGTACCGGAGCACCCATCACCATATTTATCCCGAATACAGATGCCCGGCCTAAAGATTATGAAGCAATAAAAGATAAGTTTCGCCCATCGCATGCTGATTTTACTTATGAAACAAAATATGGCGTGCGTGACTATCGTGGTGGCGGACGCTCATCTGCTCGTATAACCGCAGGCTGGGTTGCTGCAGGGGCCATTGCAAAATTATTACTCATTAAGCAAGGCATAAATATAAAGGCATATGTTTCGCAAATAGGAGAGATACAACTGCAGAAAAAATATACTGAACTCAACCTCAGTGAAACAGAAAATAGTTTGGTGTGTTGTCCTGATAAAGAAATATCAACGCGCATGTCGGCCTACCTGGATGAAATAAAAATACAAGGAGATACCTGTGGCGGAGTAATTACGGGGGTAATATTCAACACTGCTGTTGGACTTGGTGAGCCGCTTTTTGATAAGCTACAGGCTAATCTGGCCAAGGCTATGCTGAGTTTAAATGCAGTAAAAGGATTTGAGTACGGATCAGGTTTTGCCGCTGCTGCTATGAGGGGTTCTGCCCATAATGATGCATTTGTGTCAAAAGAGGGTAAAATAGCTACCGCTACAAATTTTTCAGGTGGCCTACAAGGCGGAATATCAACCGGTAGCGACATATACTTCAGGGTGGCATTTAAGCCTGTTGCAACTATTATGCTTCCACAGGAGTCTGTTAACACTAAAGGGGAAGAAGTGATTATGCAAGTAAGCGGCAGGCACGATGCCTGTGTGGTGCCAAGAGCGGTACCAATTGTTGAAGCACTTGCTGCATTGGTTGTAACAGATGCTTTTTTACTCAATAGGCTCTCAAAAATGGAATAACGTATTGAAAATCTGTATTTTTTTAATTTATTAACTTGACTATTTTTGCTCGCTTTTAAAATTTATGATGAAGTATACATTAACACTTTTTTCCGCTTTAACGTTTACAGTTACCAGCCTGTTGGCGCAAGAAGCCAAAAATCCGCACCGTTGTTTAACCGATCATGTGTATGAACAACAGGTTGCCGCCAATCCGGCCATAAAACTGGAAGAGGAAAGATTTACCAAAGAAGTACAAGCCACCGCTAATGCTAAAACAAAAGCCAACGGTATAGTACGAATTATTCCGGTAGTATTCCATGTTATTCATGTAAATGGAAGGGAGAATATTTCTAAAGAACAGATTGACGATCAAATGCGTATTCTGAACGAAGATTTCAGGTTGCTCAATCCCAACAAAACGGCTATTGACCCTATGTTTGCGCCTATCGCGGCTGATTGCGAAATAGAGTTTCGTTTAGCCAACAGAGACCCCAGCGGCAACTGCTTTGATGGGATTAACCGGGTTTACTCCACACTTTCTACTAATGCAAGCGATAATGTAAAGTCTTTAGTTCCTTCTACCTGGAGAAATGGAAAGTACTTTAATATTTTTGTTGTGGCTCAGATTGAAGACCGTGACAATGACCCGAACACTACTACCCTGGGATATGCCCAGTTCCCTTGGTCAGGAGCAACTTCAACACGTGGTGTGGTTATCAGGGCAGATTATGTAGGGACTATTGGTACCAGTTCAAAAGCAAAAGGAGGACGCACGCTTACTCATGAAGTGGGACATTGTTTCGGACTGTATCATACATTTCAGGGTGGATGTTCCAGTTCCCTTCAAGGAGGTGATGCTGTTGGAGACACTCCTCCGGCAGCAGACCAGAACTTTGGCAGTTGTTCCCCTTCCCGTAATACCTGTAGCAATGATCCGGGCGGAGATAAGCCGGATATGTTACAGAATTACATGGATTATACCGATGGCGATTGTCAGGCTCTGTTCACAATAGGGCAGCGTGACAGGATGAACTCATCTCTGGCGACCTATTACGCTACTTTATACTCTGCTTCTAATCTTACTACCACAGGTGTTCAGGGATATACTGTTCCGGCCAGCACAGCTACCCCTCCGGTAAATGAAGGGTTTGAAAGTTTGGCCAATGGATTTTCCCTATCTCCAAACTGGGAATTAGAAAATTTGGGCGGGGATGCCTACGGTTGGAGAGTAACTGACTCAGCCAGCTATAACGGACTTAAGTGCATTTATCTTCCCTCTTTTTACCACCCTTCTTCGTGGACCAGGTACACCTATAATTTTTATACTCCTTCAACCAACTATTCAGTGGTGAGTAACCTGTACTTTAACTTTAATGTAGCCTATACCCAAAGGATAGCTACTTTTACGGATACTTTATCGGTGTATGTAAGTAATAATTGCGGATTAACCTGGACAAACATCTTAAGAGTCGGAGGTCTGCAACTGA
>DATGWX010000173.1:0-1567 GCA_035299275.1 Bacteroidia bacterium | reverse complement strand
TCGCTGCGCATAAAATATTGCTGGGGTATTACGAACATACCGAAGTAAAAGACACCTTGCCCATTCAGGGTTTGTATTCAGGTAGCTTAAAATTCATACAGGATATATGCGCTCCTTTTTATGTATTCCTCAAAAGCGAATACAAATCAACTTTTACGGCTATTGACGACCCTACTCACACTTCGTTTATAGAATTGCATTCGTCAGTCACCATACGCACGGGTAGTTTTGTTAAAAGACAACTCAAGTTTGAACTCCGATTGAGTGAAAATAAACTTCAACATCTTGTAATTAAAGAAAAAGGCAAAACAAAAAATGTGCAATGGGTAGGCTAAAACTCGTGTTTATGTTGTGTTGTATCTTAGTTACATTAAAATCAGCAGCTCAAACAGACACGCTCACAACTGAGCAGGTTGATGCTCAATCCTACAGCCTGTACTTAGAACAAAACTGGAAAGTATTAGCTGCGTATACTGAAGATATGCTTAGCCAGAATATTGATTTCTATTACCTGAGATTAAGAGGTGGCGTTGCTTATTATGAACTGGAACAATACCGCAAAGCCACCGTTCATTTTGAAAGGGCGCAACAGATGAATCCGTTTGAAACAACCGCAAATGAATATCTTTACTGGTGCTATACCTATACCGGCAGAACAGAAGAAGCTCTGAAACTTTCAAAAAGAATTAAGCTCAACTTTAAAATCCCGGTAATCTATTCGGTAACAACTGAAGCCGGAATAAAAATAAGCAGCAATCAGAGTCTTGCGAACAATATGTATTACGGCTTTGCCGGTGTGAATCACCGGGTAAAAAATGCGTTCACACTCTTTCATGGGTTTACTTACTTACAACAGGAAACGCATTGGGGAAATTACACCCAATACCAGTATTACCTAAAGGCCCGACTACCTCTAAAAAAAGGCTGGTACATACAACCGGCAGTACATTTGGTGCAGCTTTATGCAGCTCCCTACAACAAAGACCTTTATGCACTCGGAAACCTAAGCATAGAGAAACAATTATCCCGATTCATTTTTGTTGCAGGATATAATTATTCCGACTTTTTTAATCGTTACCAGCACCAGAGCCATATCTCTGTCACCTGGCTCCCCATCAAAAAACAAACAGCATGGATTACCTGTACCCCGACTTATCTTAACATAGAGGCTCAGTCTTCCCGTTTATTTGTAGCTGCTAACATGGGGTACTCGTTTAGAAATAAATCTACTCTTCAAGTTTCCACCATGAACGGAGGAGCCAGAAACTTTAGCGAAGCCAACGGTTTTCTCGTCAACAATTCCGTTGACCTTGTCAAAAACAAATACGCGCTCCAGTACAATTATCCGCTAACACCAAAAAAGGAAATTTACGGAATTGCGGTAACCGAGCAACGTGAAGAATTTTTCACACTTCAAAATATTCATTACCATTCCCTCATTATCGGATTAAGATACAAACCCTAAATACCATGAATAAAATATTTTTCATCACCACCCTGATGTTCGCCCTCACATTTAATGCGTTTGCACAAAAAGATAAAATTACTGAAGCCTTTGCGAAAAGCT
>DATGWX010000172.1:0-2656 GCA_035299275.1 Bacteroidia bacterium | reverse complement strand
GCTCAGGTGTTCATTGTTTTCTACTAAAGGCACCCACATGGGGCAGGCTTCTTGGTGCACAATAACATCGGGGAAAAGTTTTTCAATTTCAACAGGGTAGGAGTTGGAGGCAACGGTTCCGCTGGTGCCCATAATGCCTACGTGCCTTGTTTTAGTATAGTTGCCAATCACTTCAGTCGTAGGCCGTATAACCCCCAACACCCGTAAATCGGGGTGCATACCCGGCAGGTCTTTTTGCTGAATGGTGCGCAATGCCTTGGCTGATGCGGTGTTGCAAGCCAGAATAACCAATGGACAACCTTCGTTGAACAAATGTTTTACGCATTCCAATGTGTAGTGGTAAACGGTTTCAAAGGAGCGGTTACCGTAGGGTGCCCGTGCATTATCACCCAGATAAATGTAATCGTATTGCGGTAAAAGTTTTACCATTTCCTTTAATACGGTTAGTCCGCCATAACCTGAATCAAATACGCCTATTGGTCCGTTGGGTAACATCTTTTTATTGTTCAACAAGTATAATGGAAAGCACTTACACCTGAAAATAAATATTTGTACAGAGTTAAACCAACGGGTAATCCCTGTATCTTAGTTCTAAATTTTTATCATGAAAAAAATACTTACCACTCTGGTGCTGCTGGTCAGCCTGTCTTTAACCTCTAAAGCACAATTATATTTTCCGCCCATACTTGGAGCTAATTGGGATACCAATAGTCCGCAACAATTGGGTTGGTGTACAGAGCGCATCGATTCCTTGTATGATCTACTTCAGCGCAACAACACCAAAGCATTTATTATGCTGAAAGACGGAAAAATTGTGGTAGAAAAATACTTCGATACATTTACCAAAGACTCTGTGTGGTACTGGGCTTCAGCCGGAAAAACGGTTACCTCCTTTTTAGTGGGTATGGCTCAACAGGAAGGGAAACTGTCCATTTATGATTCTACTTCCAAGTATTTGGGAACAGGGTGGACTACTTGTCCGCCAGAGAAAGAACGACTCATTACTGTGCGTCATCAACTCACCATGACCACCGGTTTGGACTACATTATACCTGATTGGGATTGCAAGTTGCCATCCTGCCTGAAATACAAAGCCGATGCAGGTTCACAATGGTTTTACCACAATGCTCCTTATTTGTTGTTGCAGGATGTTTTAGAGAATGCCACAGGAGTTACCTATCAGCAATTTACCAATACCCGTTTATCCAACAGAACGGGTGCATTCGGTTTGTGGTTGGACGGGGTGTTTTATTCCAAGCCCCGCAACATGGCACGCTTTGGATTGCTCATGCTGAACAAAGGAGTGTGGAACGGAGATACCTTGCTTAAAGACACTACTTACTACCGTGAGATGATTAATACCTCACAGAACCTGAACCAGTCTTATGGTTATTTGTGGTGGCTCAACGGAAAACCAACACACAAACTGCCCGCTACCAACCTTACTTTTCAGGGAGATATTTGTCCCCCTGCGCCCGATGAGGTATATGCTGCTTTAGGCAAGAATGACCAGAAATTATACGTGTGGCCCTCACAAAAAATAGTAGTAGTGCGTATGGGCAATCCCGCAGCAGATAGCAGTTTGGTACCCGTAGTGTTTGATAGAGAAATGTGGACCGAAATCAATAAACTGGTTTGTAATGTGAACACGGGTGTTTCTTCATTGCCAATGGTGGAGAAGGCCAACGTGTATCCTAATCCGGTAAATCAAAGGTTAACCATTGATGCTGTTGGGAATAATTGGTCAACCTTTAGTTGGGAAATGTTTTCTTCTGCCGGAAATACAGTAGCATCGGGATTTTCTACTCAGTCCAAAACAGACATATCTACGGTTCAATTACCCGCAGGTTTCTACACGCTACGTTTACTGAACTCGCAGGGAGAATCTCAACTTCGGAAGGTTTCCATAGTGCATTAGTCGATAATCTGCCTTCAAAACAAGCTCAACTTTTGATTTGTGGGCGTAATGCTGTTGATTTGTATGGATAACACAATTCAACAGCTTATGTCATTTAAATTAAATCATTCACTGGCTATGGGAATATTAGCTGCGGGATTATTTTCCGCGTGTAACAGTTCAACACCTAATGAGTCCGGCCAAACAACCGAATCC
The DNA here is from genome assembly GCA_035299275.1 of Bacteroidia bacterium. Taxonomy (GTDB): domain Bacteria; phylum Bacteroidota; class Bacteroidia; order UKL13-3; family UKL13-3; genus JAGPCK01. Next base: position 543 of record DATGWX010000172.1, on the reverse strand, counting down.
ACTTTCAAAGTATCAGCTGATCGTTTTGCTGATTTGGAAGTATTACGTTATGAGGTGCCGGGTTTTAACGAACTCTCTGCTCAGCAAAAAGAGCTGGCTTATTATTTAACCGAAGCCGCTTTGTGCGGGCGGGATATTATCTGGGATCAGAAGTATAAGCACAACCTGCGTATACGTAAAGTACTGGAAGCCGTTTTCGAAACATCAAAAGCCGACAGGAAATCTGATAACTGGAAAAAGTTTGAAACGTATGCCAAGCGCGTATTCTTCAGCAACGGTATTCACCACCATTATTCCAACCTCAAGATTATGCCTGAATTTGATCAGACATATTTTGCCGAATTGGTGAATGGTATAGATGCGGCTCAACTTCCACTGGATGAAGGCCAATCAGTGGAACAATTAATCGCTATGTTAAATCCGATTTTGTTCGATGCAAAAGTGGACAACAAAATAGTGGACCTCGCATCAGGCATTGATAACGTGGTTGCTTCTGCCAATAATTTTTACGAAGGCGTTACACAACAGGAAGTAGAAGCATAT
>DATGWX010000171.1:0-3735 GCA_035299275.1 Bacteroidia bacterium | reverse complement strand
CCCTGCTACTGTTCCATGCAACAACATACATGGAATACAGGTACCTGTTCCCTATACGCGCTGTGATTGTCAGCTTCAGCGCCATAGGCATTATCAATATGATGTATAAATATTTCCCCTCGTTCATACAAAAATTCAACATAAACTCTCCTCCTAATGCTTAACGACATTGATTTAATTATTGCGGGTGCTGGTCCGGTAGGATGTGTGGTAGCTGAACGTGCAGCCACATTGCTAAACTGGAAGGTGCTTATAGTAGAAAAAAGACACCACATTGCAGGCAACTGTTATGACCGCTACCACGAATCGGGTGTAATGATTCACCAGTATGGTCCGCATTACTTCCGAACCAACAATGAAGATTTGCTGGCCTATCTTTCCAAATTCACATCCTGGATTCCAGGAGATTATTTTGTAAAAAGTTACTGCAGGGGCGAACTGTTTCCTTTCCCCATCAACCTGAATACACTCAGTCAGTTTTACAAACGCGAACTCAATGCTGAGCAAGCTGAAGCTTTGCTGGAAGAGGTGAGAGAGAAAATTGAACACCCGGCCAACTCAGAAGAGTTTGTACTTTCCAGAGTAGGTAAAGAATTATATGAATCCTTCTACCTGGGCTACACCTTAAAACAATGGGATCGCCACCCTAAAGACCTTGACCCCTCGGTATGCGGAAGAATTCCTATCCGTTTGAATAAGGACGAACGTTATGTTGACCACAAACATCAACTGACTCCGGAACACGGTTTCACCCGAATGTTTGAGAAGATGATTGATCATCCCAACATTCATGTTATGCTGAACAGTGATTTTATTGAAGTGCAAAAAAGTGTAAAACCTAAAAAGGCAGCTTTATACACCGGCCCTATTGATACTTATTTTGAGTACAAGTTGGGTAAGTTACCTTGGCGCTCGTTAGAGTTCGACTTCAGAGTTACTGAAAAGGAATTTGTGCAACCCTGCGTTCAGATTAATTACCCCAATGATTACGATTACACCAGAAGTGTGGAAATAAAACACGTAACCAAGCAGAAACATCCGGCCACTGTGGTGTCTTATGAATATTCTAAAGAAGAAGGAGATCCTTACTACCCTGTTCCCGCAAAAGCCAACAGAGAACTCTTCAACAAATACTGGGAACTGGCGGGAAAAGAAACAGAAGAAAATAAAGTGTACTTTGCCGGAAGATTAGCGAAGTATCTGTACATGAATACGGACGAAGCTATTGAAGAAGCTCTGCGCATGTTTGAACATATTAAAACCAATCACAATGACTAGTTACTGGGTAATAATGCCTGTTTACAACGAAGAAGAAGCCGTTCCGAAAGTAATAAAAGACTGGCTTGAGGTATTGAAAAGTACATTGGGCAGCGACTTTACTTTTTGTGCCATCAATGACGGTTCAAAAGACAATACACTGACTATACTCAACGAAATTGCCTTGCATGAAAAGAATGTAAAAGTAGTTGATAAACCCAACAGCGGGCATGGACAAAGCTGTGTATTCGGCTACAAACTGGCTTTGGAAAATGGTGCTGAATGGATCTTTCAAATGGACTCTGACGGACAATGTGACCCGCAGTATTTTCCTGCAGTAATTGAAGCTTCTAAAAATCAAAAGGTAGTTTACGGTTATAGAAAAACACGTGATGACGGCACAAAACGATTTTTAATTTCCAGAGTTGTTTCGCTGTTTGCTTACCTCTCCACAGGGGTTTGGGTAAAGGATGCCAACGTGCCTTACCGTCTGATGCACCGCAGTACTTTAGAAAATTATGTAAACAAAATTCCGGCTGATTTTCATCTGGCCAATATTCTGCTGAGTGTAATTCAACAGAAATTTTTTGGCATCAGTTGGGTAACAATTCATTTTCTGAACAGAGCCGGAGGAACTCCAAGCGTAAAAGCTTACTCATTTGCCAAACACGGCATAAAGCTCTTCCGACAATTAAACCAAAACAACAACCGGCTTAAACAAGCCTGATTCTTATAGCATGAAAATTACACTCATTGCCGGGGCACGTCCTAACTTCATGAAAATTGCTCCGATTATACATGCCATCAAGCAGCGACAATCAGAAGGTCATAAAATAGCTTACCGTTTGGTGCACACCGGGCAACACTACGATGAAAAAATGAGTCATGCCTTTTTTGTAGAGCTCAACATTCCGCAACCCGATGTAAATCTTGAATGCGGTGGTGGTACACAAGCTGAACAAACCGCCAACATTATGGTAAAGTTTGAACAGGAATTGTTGCAACATCCCACTGATCTGGTGCTGGTGGTAGGTGACGTTACCTCAACTATGGCCTGTGCCATTGTTGCTCAAAAATTACACACTAAGGTGGCCCACGTAGAAGGAGGTATCCGCTCAGGTGACTGGACCATGCCGGAAGAAATTAACCGTTTGGTTACCGATAGTATTACCAACTATTTTTTCACCACCTCTGATGTGGCCAACAACAACCTGAAAGCAGCCGGGGTAAAAGATGAGCAGATATTTTTTGTGGGCAATACCATGATTGATACCTTACTTACACAGATGCCCCGTTTTAGTGCACCTGAAATATATAACACGGCTAATCTCTCGGAGAAGAACTACCTCGTTTTAACCTTGCACCGCCCGGCTAATGTAGATAGCCCTCAACAACTCTCGAAACTGATTACGGAAATACTGAACAACTCTGGCAATATCCCTATCATTTTCCCGGTGCACCCGCGAACACAAAAAACACTTGCTGCTGCAAATATTCATTCTCCTAACCTGCATCTTGTTGACCCGTTAAGTTATTTACAATTTAACTACCTGGTTAAAAACAGTAAGGCTGTAATTACCGACTCAGGAGGTATTACTGAAGAAACAACGGTAATGGGAGTACCTTGCATGACCTTACGCAACACAACAGAACGTCCGGAAACCTGCACCATTGGCACAAATGAACTCATTGGTACCAACCCGGAGGCTATTGCTCCTGCTCTGGAAAAGCTGATGAAGGGAGAGTGGAAAAAAGGAAATATTCCTCCGCTATGGGATGGCAAAACAGCCTTCCGAATTGCCGATGCCTTGCTGGCTCTTTCGTTGAACAACTAAATGAAAATAGTTTACTTCTATCAATATTTTTCTACCCCTAAAGGCTCATGGGGTACACGCGTATATGAATTTTGTAAAGAGTGGGTTGCACAAGGGCATGAAGTAACCGTGGTGAGCAGCATTTATTCCAAATCAGATTTACAGGCTACCAAATTTATCGAAGACCAGTACTTCGAAGGTATACATGTAAAAGTGCTCAACATTCACATCAACAACAAACAACCACTCGTAAAACGAATCGCATCATTTATTAACTACTGCCTGCTTTCTACCTGGTATGCCATCACCTTGAAAGCAGATGTAGTCATCGCCTCGTCAGGCCCGATTACTGCCGGACTTCCCGGTTTAGCTGCCAAATGGCTGCGCGGCCGCAAAATGGTTTTTGAAACCCGTGACCTTTGGCCTGAGGGTGCCATTGAGCTTGGCATTATCAAAAACCCGGTAATCAAAAAATTGGCTTACTGGCTCGAAGCCGCTTGTTATAAAAGTGCCTCACACATCATTTGCCTTTCGCCCGGAATGGTACAGAATATTCAGCAACGGTTTAACATCAAAAATATCTCATCTGTAACCAACGCTGCCGACTTAAAATTATTTGGAGAACCTAAAAGCACCCGACACCTACCCGATTTTTACAGGAACA
>DATGWX010000170.1:0-2357 GCA_035299275.1 Bacteroidia bacterium | reverse complement strand
GTATGGAAAATAGTTCAAGTGAAAAATGAACTCTCGGTCAGATTGTTACACAGTAACATTTGGCTTACTGGCTCATTACTGAGTTTGGCCGTTGTTGCGGGCTTGCGGTTTTTTATTCACTTTGACGATTTTAATTACCGCCTGCTGTTACCGGGTTTGTTACCTGCGGTTATTTACGTATTGAATCAACTCACCACCAAATACCCGTTGTTTTATGCAAGAGCCTTGTTGGTATTAGCTGCTTTTGGTGTGCTTTCGTTGGCGTGTAATTTTTATCCCTATTTCAATTAAATACTGGCGGATGTTATGCGTAGAATATTAAGTGTAAGTGTATTTGAACTTTCCATAATATCATTTGCCTTACTCAAATACTCTTCAGCAAAAACGCGATCTTTCAAGTCCTTGGCATTAATGCGTACGTTCAGGTAGGCGCCTTCAATGGCTGTACGCAAACACAAGGCTCCCACGGCACCATCACTAATGGAGTTGGGGTTGCCTTCTTTCACCATTGCTTCACATAAAGGCAATGCCTCAAAAGCGGTTTGCATTACCTGAAAAGGAATTTGCACTGCATATTTAGTAGCTTCCTGTATGGCTGCACTGCGTTGTGTTTTTTCTTCATCTGTATTTTTAGGTAAACCAAAAGCACTCATAATTTTATTGAATGCGCGGGTGTCCTCATCTACCAAAAATAGCAATCGGTCTTTGAGTTGTTGACCTTTTACGGCCCACTTACTGAAATGAGCCGCTTTATCTTCCCAGCCCCGTTTACCTGCGGAGAGGTTGGCCACCATGCTGCCCAATGCCGCTCCCAAAGCTCCCGCGTATGCTGCAATGGAGCCACCGCCCGGTGCAGGAGAATCGGCTGCCGTTTCATTGGCAAATTCGCGCAGGTTCATGCGCACCAGCTTTTCATTTTCATTGTTGCGCAGTTGGTATTCTATAATTTTTTTCTGCGGGTCAAATGGAGCAAGCTCATCTAACCCGAGGGATTTTACCGCAATGTGAATCAGTTCTTCTTCTGATACACCCAGTGATTGTTTTTGCTTGGTTAAAAAATACCTGCCGGCTTCCAACATAGCGTCAAGTGGTATTAACCCCACCAACTCAGAGCCTGTAACCCTTACCCCGCGCGAGGTGGCGCTTTTTACTACTTCATCAAAAGCAATGTGTACAGGGGTAACATTGTAGTTGGTGAGGTTCATGGAAATCTGAGCAATCTTGTATTCTTCAATGTACCACCCAATCGCTTTACATTCTTTTAATGTGCCGGGAATGCGCACGGGGTTGCCTTGTTCATCATTTACTATTTTACCCGTAACCGGATTACCTTCGCGTTTCACTCGTCCTGCTTCACGTACATCAAAGGCAATGGAGTTGGCCAGGCGTGTTGATTTGGTGTTGAGGTTAATGTTGTAGGCTATTAAAAAATTACGTGCGCCAATTACGGTGGCACCTGATTTAGCAGGGAACTCCGCAGGTCCAAAGTCGGGTTTCCATTGTGGTTCTTTTATTTTTTTGAAAAAGCCTTCGTACTCACCCGCACGTATTACTGATAAATTTTTACGCTCAGGATTGTTTTGTGCATACTCATACAAATAGGCCGGAATGTGTAATTCTTCCCCCACACGTTGAGCTAGTTTTTTAGCGTACTCAGCAGTTTCTTCCATGCTGATGCCTGATACGGGAATAAACGGACACACGTCTGTGGCTCCCATACGCGGATGTTCGCCTTTATGTTTGCTCATATCAATTACCTCAGCTGCTTTTTGAATGCCACGAAACGCAGCTTCTACTACGGCATCGGGTGTACCTACAAACGTAACCACCGTTCTGTTGGTAGCTTTGCCGGGGTCTACATCCAGCAGTTTAATTCCTTCTGTGCTTTCTATGGCATCGGTAATTTGTTTGATTACCTGCATATCATTTCCCTCGCTGAAATTGGGAACGCATTCTATCAGTTGTGTTTGCATGAGTAGTTAGAAATAAGTTTCAAAAATCAGGTTTTCGCCTGACATATACCAAGATTTCATTTCTCTGATAATCAGTGAAGCAAAAATTATTTTGAGTTTTTTCTGCGTCTTTCGGGCAAGTCCTGCGTCTCAAGGGCACAATTAAAAAATAAGTACCATGAGCAACGAAGTAAAAAACACCTGTACCTGTGGCGACAACTGCCAATGTACTGATTGCACTTGCGAGTGCAGATGTAATGATGGTTCAACCTGCACCTGCAACAATTGCAATTGCGGATAAGAACAAGTGAAAAGCCCGCAGAAAGTGCAGAAATTAGCTACAAATATTTCTTGAGCCTGTTTCTGTATTTTCTGCGGGAAATCATACTTAAATTTGACTGATGA
>DATGWX010000169.1:0-4336 GCA_035299275.1 Bacteroidia bacterium | reverse complement strand
CCGTCACAAATGGGCCCGTTATTTCCGGCAGTGGGTGCGTTGGGTAAAGAAGTTATGGTCACCACAGTGCTGGCTGCTGAAGAGGTACCACAACCGGGTACGGTAACTGTGCAGGAATAGGTTCCCGCAGCTCCGGCCGTTACTCCGTTTATGGAAGGACTTTGTGTAGAAGAACTAAAACTGTTGGGCCCCGTCCAGGTATACGTAGCATTGGTTGAATTGGATGCCGTGAGTTGCAGGTTTTGGCCTGCACACAATGGACCGTTGTTGGAAACAGAGGGAGCAGCAGGTTGTGATCCTATACTCATGGTAGTGGAACCTGCTTGTGATTTACATCCGCCTACAATTACTTTAACGGTATATGATCCGGCATTCACATTGCTTACGTTGGTGATTACAGGATTTTGAACGGTTGAAGAAAAACTGTTGGGCCCTGTCCATTCATAAGAAGCATTGGTTAGGGAAGGTGTTGACAGCTGTAAATCCTGCCCCAGACAAAGCGGACCGTTATTACTGGCAGTTGGTGTTGCCGGAATGTTGTTGACAGTAGCCGATAATGAACCCGATTGTGAGGTACATCCATTAACAGTAACCGTTAAACCATACGTGCCTGAGTTGGATGAATTGACATTTCTCAAAACGGTGTCTTTGGTAGTTCCGTTAAAGTTAGACGGACCACTCCAGGCATATGTTGCACCTGAGATGGCCGGCCCTGAAAGTATCAACGAATCTCCAGCACAAACAGGAGCATTAGAAGTAATGGAGGGAGCAGCCGGTGTGGCAAAAAGAGATGTTGTGGCAGTATCGTAACAATTTCTTATCCAGCCCAACATACCAGCCACCATTTGAACGGTGTAGTTGCCTGCTGAGGTATAAGTTCTGGATGGATTAACTGCATAGTTGGCACCGTTACCAAAGTTCCAGTAATAGGCATTCTGCGGAATGTTAAAGTACACCCATCTGTTGTAAAATTTACTGTTCAACAGGGCAGATGATGTATTGGTAAAGTTGATGGTACCGTTGTTGGAAACACAATTGCTGGATACAGTGAATCCGGCAGTGATGGAATATTCTACATAAGGTAAAAAGATAAAATCAGCATCAAAGGTTACACTGCTTACATTGACATTGTATGACCTGATCCAGTTGGTAGCGAATCTAACAGAAGAAAGCCATTCTGCTCTGCCGTTTCCTCCTCCGGTAGCATTCCAACTGTTGGCTACAATGGAAACTCCTGTGGTGCTGGTATTTTCAATAGTGATTACATAAGGACTAGAGGTAGTATAAGACGAAGTAAAAAAGGCAGTTCTTTTGAGTACACTCAACATACCGCCACCAAAACTGGAGTCAACGGCAACAGTTACCGTTCTTACCGGAGAACCGGTGGGCATAGAATCAGCCCCTGCATTGTATAAGTTGCAGGTCACATTAATCGGGCCTGTATAATTAGTGGGAGATACCCAGGCAAAAAAGTCAAATCCCGATATCGTTACTGCCTGAGGAGCCGGATACCACTGTGCAAATCCGTTCCCGTTGTTTGTTGTATTGATAACGTTGATACCCTGAAACTGAGTGGCTTTATTGTAGGGATAATAAACCGTATCTTTACCACATTGTGTAGTTAACTGCTGTGCTCCGCTGCCGGGTTGTAAATCATTTACAAGGGTTCTTCCGGCTATCGAAAGTTGATTTTGTGCATGCACAATAAAGAAGTTAAACTGGAAAAGAAAAGTAAAGAAAACCAGTTTTAGAATATTTTTGCTCATAATGTTTGGATTTTAGGTTATCAAATATAACAAAAAACAGGAAATACAAAAGCAGGAATAATTACATGTTAGCCTAAATTTGGCTTGATTTTAGAAGGAAAGCAGTCCGTTTATGAGCACTATAAAGCAATACCTGTTACAAGCACTTTTTACGATGGCCATCGGGCTGGCAGGAAGTGTTGCTTCCTCTGCACAAGTTACGGTGCAACCCGGATCAACGGTGTTTATTCAGGATACCATCATCGAGTTTGGTATTATCAACCTCCAGGATTCACTGGTAAAAACCGTTTCTTTTAAAAATACCGGCAAAGTTGACTTTCAATGGATAGACGCTGTTTCTGAATGTGGATGTGCTACCATTATTTTACCAAAGAAGCCTGTAAAGCCGGGTAGAAAAGGGGAGTTTCAGATTGTGTTTAAAAGTCCATATATTGGCACCATAGAAAAGAAAATAACCATGGTGAGCACAGCAGGTATTCATTACCTCACTTACCATGCGTATGTAAAAGAATAAAAAATATGATGAAAAAAGTATTGGCAGTTGTTTTACTTACCACCTTGTTAACGGGTGTTAAAGCACAAGATGTAAACAATGGGGGCAAAACATACTATTACTATGATGAACTCACTAAGAAAAAAGTGAAAGAGATATTTCATTTTGTAGAGTTGATTCAGATTACGCCCGACAAAAAAAATCCCGGCAGTTATGTCGATACCCTCATTCGAGTAAAACACGGTCCTTATACAGCTTACCATGAAAACGGATTGCTGATGAAATCAGGTTACTTCAGAGACGGCCAAATGGACAGCGTGTGGATTTTCTACAACATTAAAGGGGCAGAAACCAACAGGGAATTGTATAGACACGGAAAACTGGTGAAATGAAAAAACTATTGCTGATACTGAGTGTGTTTTTTGCTGTGACTTGTGTTTTTGCTCAGGAAAAAGCTCCTGTGGTAAAAAAGAAGAAAACACCTAAAAATACCCACATACAAGAGGTGCCCTCAGAAAAAAATACAACATCACAAGAAGTTGATTCCGTCTCCCAAAAAGTTAAACGCCAACGTGGAGATATATTGGCGGGTGATAGTATTTTAATTCTGGCTCCTGCTGATGGAAAAGAGTTTGCCAGCATAGAATTGTACACTAAAAGCAGGTTTGTTGATGTGCCCCTTAAATGGGATTCTGTTACAGGTGAAGGTTTTTACGAGTATTACTTTACTGTGGGTGACTTTGATGCGAAACCCTTGTCGATAGATTATAGCAATACCTATGTGAAAATTATTTCCATAAAATCATTCCGTGATAAGGAAAATAATCTGGTGTCGGTTTTCTTTTGTCGGGGCAAAAAAGAACATCAGGTACTTTGGCTCATGTTTGAAAAGGCTGTGTTGTCGGGCGAAGTGGAGGTGCCGCGTCCGCAATGACTAATGATGAAATAGCCGATGTACTTAAAATGTATGCGCAGTTGTATGAGCTGCACGGAGGCAATCCTTTTAAAATAAAATCATACAATGCCGCTGTATTTCGCATTGACAAATTCCCCGTTCCACTAACAGGAAAATCGGAGGAAGAACTTGCGCAAATTGATGGAATAGGCAAGAGCCTAGCAGAGAAAATAGCACAGATTGATGAGCGAGGAACTTTTACCGATTTAGACGACCTTATCAGTGAAACGCCTGAAGGTGTTTTTCAGATGTTACGTATTAAAGGACTTGGTCCTAAAAAGGTGCAGGTTATCTGGAAAGAACTGGGCATTGAATCAGTGGGCGAATTGTTGTATGCCTGCCATGAAAACCGTTTGGCACAAGCCAAAGGCTTCGGTCAAAAAACACAGGAGAGCGTAGTTAAAAGTATTGAGTTTGCCGCTGCAAGTGCGGGCAAATTTCATTATGCTGCTGTGGAAGAGTTGGCCCAAGTATTACTAAAATCTTTGCAGCAGTTTCCTTTTGTACTATTGGCTGCTTTAACCGGAGAGGTAAGGCGCAAATCAGAAATTATCAATGTAGTGGAATTTGTTTTGGCTGTGGCCGATTCAACAGATGCAATACAAAAATTATCTGCTTGTGATCTGTTTCATGAAGTGGCTGTTGATAGGAATATATTCAAGGCAAAATGGAATGATGTTCCGGTGAAAATTTACTTAACCTCAGAACAGGAATATTTTTATCAGCTTTGGCAAACTACCGGAGTTGAAGCGCACAATGCACAACTTAATCTATCTGTAAAAAACTACAGCAGTGAAGAAGAAATATACAACAGCCATCAGCTGGATTATATAGTTCCCGAATTGCGTGAGGGAACAAAAGAAATTGAATTGGCTAAAAGTCACAGCTTACCCCGCTTAGTTGAGGTAAGTGATTTAAAAGGGACTTTACACAACCATAGCACTTACTCTGACGGTTCCAATACTCTGGAGCAAATGGCACTCGAGTGTATTAAACGCGGCTATGAGTACTTAGGTATATGCGACCACTCCAAAAGTGCACAGTATGCAGGCGGATTAAAGGAGGATCGAATTATCGCACAACACAACGAGATTGATGTACTCAATAAAAAACTTGGTCCCT
>DATGWX010000168.1:0-4128 GCA_035299275.1 Bacteroidia bacterium | reverse complement strand
TTTTTGAACGCCTCTCCTTTAAATCCTGTACCACGTCCATCCACACACACAACCATATAGCCTTTTGCTGCTAACAACTGGTACCAGAAGTAGTAGGCTCCCATCCAGCGGTTCACAGCCAGTTGATGACCCGGGCCTCCGTAAACATACATCAATACAGGATATTTTTTTGAAGCATCAAATTGAAGCGGTTTAAAAACAAAAGCATTGAGGTCTTCTCCATACGCATTTTTGTATGAAGTCATTTCAACTGTAGTCATGTTGTATTTACCCATCTTTTCTACAAGTTTGCTGTTATCTTCCAGTATGCGTACCTCTTTGCCTGATTGAGTACAAAGTGCATAATATGCAGGTTGGTTAAGGGCCGATTGGGTGAGCAGAAAGAAAGAAAAATCTGCGTTAAAAGCAGCCGAGTTCCATCCTTTTCGCTTTGTAAGTTGCTTTTTTGTTTTACCGTCCAGTGAAAAGGCATAAACATAACGTTCAGCTGAGTTGACTTCTGAAGTTGAAACGTACATCAACTTATGTTTTTCATCTACTCCGTAAGACTGATCTACATCCCAGTCACCTTTCGTAATCTGACGGATTTCTTGGCCCGACAAATCATAGTGATACAAATGGTTCCGTCCGCTTTTCTCACTGTTGATGATAAATGTTTTACCGTCTTTCAGGAAAGTGATTTCGGGTACATCAATGTAGGCTTTGTTTTCTTCCGTATAAATAGTTTTGGATGTTCCGTTGTCGGCATCATTTAACAATAGTTCCAGCTTGTTTTGCAAACGATTCATTCGTTGTATGCAAAGCGTATTGCTGTTCTTGGTCCAGTGTATTCTTGGGATGTAAATGTCAGTGAGTGATCCGATATCCATTAATTGTTTTTTACCCGAACTTAGGTGGTAGGTATAAATCTGGATAACAGAATTAGCTTCTCCTGCTTTCGGGTACTTGAATTTATACTCTTCCGGATATAGCTTGCCGTACATGGGCATGCCGAATTCTTTAACACCACTTTCGTCAAAACGATAGTATGCAAGTGCCGTACTGTTATTGTTCCAGTAAAACCCTTTGGAAAGGGCAAACTCTTCTTCGTATACCCAATCAGTGGCCCCGTTAATAATGTTATTGGTTTTACCGTCAGTAGTAATCTGAATTTCTTTACCGGTTTTTAAATCAAAGCAGAATAAATTGTTGTCACGCACATAAGCCAGCTTGTTTCCGTCAGGCGAAAATTCAGCCAACATGACGGCCTCTTTTAAAGGTTGTGTGATTGTTTTGTTACTCATGTTGTATACATAAACGTTGGCCGAAAAAGAGTGTCTGTAAATCTGTTTGAAATTGTTTTGTAGCAACAGTTGATTTTCATCTGCACTCCAGGTGTAGCTGAACCCCTTTATTCCCAAATCAGCAGATTTTACCAGCGTATCAACGGCTTCTCCGGTGGCAAAACTATACCTGATAATGTTTTCCTTATCGTCCTGTGCACAATAATATTTCCCGTTCTTCATGGAATTAAAACCGGGAACACCTTTGCCCGAAAAGGTACTTTTACCCCATACATCTTCGAGTGTAATATCCTGTTGTGCAAAGGAGATGTAAAACATCAGAGCCCCTAAGGCTGATAAAATAATTCGTTTACTCATACGTGTTTGCTTTCTTTTAACAAATAACAAACCTAACGGATTATCAGCAAATTTCAGCGGTAGGCTGTACAGTTTTCGATAATCGAAAAGGCAGTTGGGGTAATACATCTGTAGAAGTAGATAAAATTCTTTGCGCCTTTGCCATATAGCGGTTAAACTTGTGCATGCAATACAATCAGGTAACAGCAGAACTTCTGCAACAGTTTTGTGAGATTACAGGCGAGCATTTTGTGTTAACCGGCAAAGAGTCGACTGTTGCATATGCACGCGATTATACCGAAGATCTGGTGTATTATCCTGATGTAGTAATAAAGCCCGGCACAACAGCAGAGGTAGCTGCGGTAGTGAAACTGTGCGCTGCTGCAAATATTCCGGTTACCCCCCGAGGAGCCGGAACTGGTTTAAGCGGAGGTGCACTGCCTGTTAATGGTGGCGTGGTACTTTCGCTGGAAAGATTGAACCGGATTATTGAAATTGATGAGCGTAATTTTCAGGTAACAACAGAGCCCGGAGTGGTTAATGAAGTTTTGCAAAATGCAGTAAAAGAAAAGGGGCTGTTTTATCCACCCGATCCGGCAAGTAAAGGAAGTTGTTTTATGGGCGGTAATATTGCGCATGCCAGTGGAGGCCCCAGAGCATTAAAGTACGGTACCACCCGTGATTATGTGTTAAATCTTGAAGTGGTTTTGCCTTCAGGCGATGTGATATGGACCGGAGCGAATACATTAAAATATTCAACAGGATATAACCTTACCCACTTAATGATTGGCAGTGAAGGAACATTGGGTATTGTCACTAAGATAGTTTTAAAATTGATTCCGCATCCGCAACACACCCTGTTGATGCTGGCTCCTTTTGCTTCTCCGGAGAAAGCATGTGAGGCGGTTAATGGAATTTTCTTAGCCGGTTGCCATCCCAGTGCTTGCGAGTTTGTGGAGCCGGAAGGGTTCCGACTTTCAGCAGCTATGTTGGATATGAACTTTGTTGTGGAAGATGGGGTAGAAGCTTACCTGCTTTTAGAAGTGGATGGTAATGATACGGATGCCATGATGCGGGAATGCGAAGCTATCAGTAATGTGTTGTATGCACATGAAAGCGGAGAGGTGCTTTTTGCTCAAACGGCTGATGAAAAAGAATATTTCTGGAAACTGCGCAGAAGCATAGGAGAGGCTACCAAACACAACAATACCTATAAAGAGGAAGATACCGTTGTGCCCCGGGCAGAGCTGCCTGAATTGTTCAGGGGAGTAAAAGCCATTGGTCAACGTTACGGTTTCAGAACAGTATGTTACGGACATGCCGGTGACGGAAATCTGCACGTAAATATTTTAAAAGATGATTTAACGGAAGAATTCTGGAATAAAGAAATGCACCTGGCCATTATTGAAATATTTCAATTGTGCAAGCAACTGAAAGGAACCATTAGCGGAGAACACGGAATAGGCTTGGTACAAAAGCCATACATGAGTGTTGTAATGCCTGAGATACAACTGGAGCTGATGCGCAGAATCAAGGCAGCTTTTGACCCGAAAGGAATTCTGAATCCGGGTAAAATATTTTAGAAACATGAGCATAAAAAAACGCCCGTTGAATTTCAACGGGCGTTTTTTTATGTATCAATTATACAGATTACTGTACAATCATTTTACGGGTTTCTTTGAATGAACCGGCTTCAACAGTGTAGAAATATACTCCTGATGACAAACCGTTGGCATTAATGGTAAAGTCGAAAATTCCTTTTTCCATTTGAGCTTCTTCGCTGTAAACAACCTGGCCTAATAAGTTAGAAACAGATACTTTTACGTTAGCATTTTTTGCCAGATTAATAGCAATAGATGTTTCTCCGGTAAAAGGATTAGGGAAGTTTTGTGATACAGAGAAAAGATTGTTTTGTATTTCTTTTACACCTACACCTGAACCTGAACCAATGGTATTGGCTAAGATTTGAGAAACAGGAATAGCAGCGTAATAGATGGTGTTGTCAGCAGCAGGATCTTCATTCTGTAATTCAGTTCCCGGGCTGTCATCAATTTGCCACATCATGTGTACATGGGTGTCAACACGTTTAGCGATACAACCGAATACGTCTTCTTTGTTGATGTTATTGGTAACGTTTTGCGGAGCAGCCCATGTTGCACCACCGTCAGTTGAATAAACGATGTAGATATCGCGGAAGTTTTCGTTATCCAGGCTTAATTGCTCTTCTACAGGAGCTGAGTAAATAACATACAGATTATTGTTAGCATCAACACCGGCACTTGGCATGGTAACCAAAGAGGTATTTCCGTAGCGGGCAGCGCTGGTAAAAGTTCCGCTCACTCTGGCTTGCCAGGTAGCAGGTTCAATATCCAAAGTGTTGTTAGCATTCATATCCAAACAGAAGCCCATAGTATCAGATGACATAGTATTTTCATTCCAGTGCATCAGGAAAATAGAAGCAGGAGTGAAGAAGGCAGAATCTGTAGATGCATTACGCTGTGTAACTTGT
>DATGWX010000167.1:0-1621 GCA_035299275.1 Bacteroidia bacterium | reverse complement strand
CAGGATCCGGATCATCATCAGGCGCTGTCGCAACTGGCGCAGGTGTGCTTTAGTCTGGGTGATAAAACCATGGCGCTGGTACATATTCACCGGGCACTGGAAAGTGATTGCGATGAAATTAACAGAGCTGAGTACTATTTTATTGCTACCAACTTTTACAGCCTGAGCGGTGAAACAGAATTGGCCTTGGAATTTGTGGAACAAGCCATTCAACTGCAACCATCCAATCAGGAGTACCTGATTAAACGGGCCCGGTTGTTTATTAAGCAGCACCAATATGCCTATGCCTTAAGTTGCCTCAACCAGTTGCTTAAACAAATGCCTTTTTGCCGCGATGCTTATTTTTTGCGAGCCCTGTGCCGCAAGCAGCTCAACGACAATACCGGTGCTCACTTGGATATGGAACGTTTTCGCTCCAACCGCTGCGAGTTGCCTTCTTAAATTGAAATTTTAGCTTAGCAAATAAAAGATTCTGCCGGGGCCAAGTGTTTGGGTGAACACGCCCCGTGCAGTTTTTTTGTTTTGGAGTTGAAACGTTGGTTGGCGGGGGACGCCAACCATGGACAGGTGAGGGATTTTACTTCTTCATTAACGTAGACGTATCCGGACTGGCAAGTACCACCCACTTGTTGTTAACAAACTCCACAAAAAAGCCAAAGCCTTTATAATAACCTTTATCGTATTTGAACCATGCTTTGATGTTGTAGGTGCCAAAATCACGTGACATCTTTTCGGCTTCCACACTGTAAATTTCTATGTTGTCAATTTTCAGGTTACGGTTCAATGCGGTGTCTAAAAATTCCTGTAAATTATAAAAGTTGTCTTTTATGTCTTGCTCAGTAAATGGTCTGTCGTGGTAAGGCCACTTGTACTTGCCGGTATGCCATAGGCCGATAAAGGATGCACTGTCAGAAGTTTTTAAATATGTTATGGCTTTTTCTAATAGCAGCCGGGCTTCCTTTTTCGATATTTTTTGCCCGAATAAAGTTGTGGACAGGCTCAGGCAAATAATGGCAAGTAATAGTGCTTTTTTCATTGTACTAAAATACAAAAAGAGAGCGGTTTCAAAGAGTGTTTCAAATTTTTCCTTTTAGGTTGGTAAGTGCTGGTACGAACCAAAACTGGCCTTATAGTGTGTATACCTTCTAATGCGGTGGTAAAACATTCCAAAAAACTAAATTGGGTTTACACTTCTTAATCTTTTGAATCGCTGGGTAAATACTCATACGGCTCAGATAAAGCTCTTTGTTTTCTATTTTTGAATCAATAATATTGAATTCATGAATGTCGTCCAATTTACAAACATCACATTTAATCTCTGTTATTTGTTTGGTCTCGAATGTTAAACTTTGGAGCTTACTTAGGGTTTCTATCCATTGTGGTATGACCTGCGATTTTCCTCCATAGCCTAAAAAAGTTAAGCCCAAATAAGCTGAATCAAATTTGGGGAAAGTCAGATTTGGTGCAAACAAGTATAAAAAGTTCAAGCTGTCACATTCGCTGTGGCTCGTGTCACCACGAGGCCACCACAATACAATCCGAGAAATCTGTGCAATCAGTGTCGCACTCATCTTGTACAGGAGCTATTTCTTTTTCTTCCCCGGTATCTTGTTCAAATCTT
>DATGWX010000166.1:0-3585 GCA_035299275.1 Bacteroidia bacterium | reverse complement strand
GAAAAAAATGAGCATGCCGGCATATTCTTCTTGCGTAAAGGAAGTTTTTTGTGCGCGGTAACGGTCAAACTTCGAATCAGCACTCACCAGTGTGCGCATGTATTGTGAGATGGCATAGCAGATTTTAATTTTCAGTTCATGGTAGGTAAGGTTATTGAGGTTAGTTATTCCGAAGGCCTTCCGGAACATTTTCGGGTACTCCGGATGTGTGTTAAGTCTTTGGTAAAGGTCGGCTGCGTTGGTGTTAAAAAATTCTGCTTCAAAATCGCCCATGCATAAAGTGTCGAGCACTTCTACGGAGCCCGTCCAGTTGTAGTAGGTTTTAAACGCCAGGTTTACATGAGGCGGCACACTGAAACGAAAACCATTGGCTGCATTAAAAGTGGGTGCTGAATACGACAATGATTTCATGTGGCAGGAGGAGCAACTTAGTCCGTTGGAAGAGAGAATGGGGTCGGAGTACAGGCGTTTACCCAAGTCAACTCCTTCCACCGTTAACGGGTTTTGTCGTGATAAGTTGGGCTGCGGAAACCCTTCAGGCACCTTTAGGTAATATGGTGTGGCAGCTGTTATTACAGGCGCCACGTCAGGTTCATCCGTGTCTGTATTTCTGCAGGATATTACTGAGGTAATCAGCAGCAGTACCCATACAAGTTTACCTTGTCTCGAAAACATCTTTTCCATTGTTACGTATTAGTTGCATAAGTTCAGGTATGCCCATGGTATAGTTGCCATCGGTAATAAAATTATAATTATACGGCAGAGTGTACCATGCATTGATATTCATGGCCAGTGTAAGTCGGCTTGTTTTATTTTGTTCAACCGTAAGCAACATGTTCAATGGCTGATGACGAACCAAAACCGCGTTGGTGCCCAGGTGCATGGCATATCCTTTGGGTGCACCGAAGGTATTCAGGTATTGTCCTTCCAGTTTAAGGAAGTGGTACCCGCCACCCATCACATCGGGCCAGCTCATGTTTATGTTATCCAACGTATTGGGCAAACTGTACGATTGGTTGGTAAGTGAATCCAATCCGATTAAAAACTGAATGGAGGTATAAGTGCCGGCAGGAATATACGGTAAGGTAATTTTTTCGTCACCACGTGTCGCATCTATGTAGTGAAATCCTTTGGTGAAAACTGTTTTTCCGGTGGCTGTTTTTAATACGGCATCAGAAAGGTAATATTGGAGCCGACTTACACTGTAAAAGTTTCCGGCTGCATTCTGATAAATCAGCGAGTCGAAAAGGAGTGCCTCTCCATCCACTTCATGTGTGATGTTCAGTTGCACATTTCCGGTGCTTAAAAAATCGGTTTCCACTTTGTCGTTTTTGCACGAGTAAAAGAAAAACTGATTGACCAAAAGTAAGGCCAGTTGTGCCATAAGTACCAACGGGGTTTTTATTCCGGAATTCATAACTCAAAGTTCCATTGTTATATGGGCATATTCGTTGACTTTGGTCAAGGTTTTTGTGGTTCATACATCGGGATATTGCAGCGTTTAAAATGATATGACATGCCGCAAGCAGATGTGAAGATGATGTACAACCGCATTCAGCAGTTGAAAAAAGAAAAGGATGTAACCTTACTGGCTCACTACTATATGCCTGCTGAGTTGCAATGTAAAACCACACAAGGGGGCATTGCTGATTATGTGGGTGATTCACTTGGTTTAAGTGTAGAAGCACAAAACACCCCCGCCCGAAATATTTTATTCTGTGGCGTACGTTTTATGGCCGAAACTGCTTTGGTTATTAACCCCGGTAAGAATGTTTTTATGCCCGATGTATCCGCAGGCTGTTCACTGGCTTCCAGTATCTCTGCTCAGGATGTGCGTGATTTGAAAAAGCAATATCCCGGAGTGCCGGTAATGGGCTACATCAATACGTATGCAGAAACGAAAACCGAACTGGACATTTGCTGTACTTCCAGAAATGCATTAGCCATTGCTTCATCGCTGGAGGGCGACCGGCTTATTTTTGTTCCCGATTTGTACATGGGGCAAAATTTGAAACGCGTAGTTGAAAAACAATGCGGCAAAGAACTTATTCTTTGGAAAGGTACCTGTGAAGTGCATGAGCAGTTTAACAACGCTATGGTAGAAGAGGAAGATGGTGATACAGAAATTCTGATGCACTGGGAGGTGCCGGGTGATACCGTGAACACGCAGTTGTCAAAACGCAAAGGCATAGTGGGCAGCACGGGTGATATTCTGCAGTATGTTCAACAAAGTACAGCCACCAAATTTTTGCTTGCTTCGGAATGTGATTTAGGAGTGGCACTGAAAGAAATGAATGCGGGTAAGGAATTTATTACCCCCTGCATTAAGTGTGCATACATGAAACAAAATACGCTGGAAAAAGTACTGCAGGCACTGGAGGCAATAGGCACAACAGAAGAAACCGACTACCGCATTACGCTGGATGATGAGGTGGTGCAGAAAGCGCGTAAGCCCGTGTTGCGGATGTTAAATTATAACTAAGCAAGATTGAAATATTCGAAACGCATCATTTGTGCAGGCAACGGATTGGCTGCATTAAATCTGGCCCTGCACCTGGCCGATGATACCGAGTTACTTATTCTGGCTGCTGCTGATTTTTCAGCAAGTAACAGTTACCTGGCCAAAGGAGGTATTGCCATTCCGCTGCAGGAGGAAGATGCCGAACGTCATATACAAGATACGTTAATAGCAGGTGATGGCTTGTGTGATGAAGCTGTAGTAAGGGAACTTATTTACGAAGCTCCGGCTATGGTAAACATGCTCCGGCATTTCGGTTTAAATTTTGATTCGAGTCTTTCCCGAGAAGGCGGACACAGTTGTGCACGTATTCACCACGTAGCCGATGAAACCGGACGGCACGTAGTAAAAGCATTGCAACAACACGTAGTACGTAAAAAGAACGTTAAAATTCTTACCGCTCATCACCTGTTGAGTTTATACATGGATAAAGGTGTTTGTACGGGTGCTGTTGCCGGAGATTCCGTTACACAAAAAGTAAAATTGATTACAGCCGATGCCGTAGTGCTGGCTACAGGTGGTTGCGGTAATTTGTATCACTACCATACCAATGCTCCTTTTGCCAACGGAGAGGGTTATGCCATGGCTGAGCGGGCAGGTGCGCGTATGGCTGATATGGAGTTTGTACAGTTTCATCCCACGCGTTTGTATGACCCGTTGTTGCAACATCACTTGTTGATTACGGAAGCTTTTCGCGGGGCAGGTGCGGTATTGCGCGACTACACCATGCGCGATCTGATGGCAGATGTACACCCGTTGGGTAGTCTGGCCCCACGCGATGTGGTGAGCCGGAGTATGCACAACTGCATGAAGGAATCGGGACGTGATTTTTTGTGGCTCGATTTTTCCAAAGTGGATATGGAACTGATGCAAAGTGATTTCCCTGCCTTATTCAGGATGTGTACACAAAAGGGATACCTGGAAAATAAACGCATACCGGTAACACCTGCTGCGCATTACATGTGCGGAGGAGTAGTTACAGATACGTTCGGGGCTACAACCGTTCCGGGATTATATGCAGTTGGTGAAGTGGCCCGCACCGGCTTGCACGGAGCCAACCGTCTAGC
>DATGWX010000165.1:0-2020 GCA_035299275.1 Bacteroidia bacterium | reverse complement strand
GGCTTTTTCAAAAGCCAAGCGGGCATTTTGTTTTTTGTTCAGTTGCAGGTAACAATCGGCCAGATTAAAACAGGCATATTGTGCCAGTGTATCATTGCCTTCAGCGGCTTTTTGAAACTCAGGATAGGCTTTGTCGTATTTGTTGTTTTTATAGTACGTATAAGCCATGCGGTAGGTCTCACTCCGGTTAAAGGGTTTGCCTGATGTCTTATACTTTTCAAAAAATGATTCGGCCTTTTCGAAGTTGCCTGTTTCGTAATGCGACTGGGCCACAATAAGTGCCACATCATTCACAATGTCTTTGTTGGTGATGGTATCGGCATAGGGGATAAGGGTGGTGTATTGCCCCTTGGCATAATAAATCTGAGTAATGTACAAGGGTACAGTAGCCCCGTATATTTTCGAAGTACTTACACGTTCAAAATGTTTGAGTGCTTTATCCAGATCCCCGCTTTGGTAGCAGATGTATCCATAGTAGTAATTAGCGGGGAAATAGTATTTGTTTTTGGTTTCAATGGTTTGTTCCAGTGCCCTGCGGGCGGCATCGTAGTTTTCTTTTCTGAACTGACAATAGCCGATGATAAAATAGTATTCCGATAATTCTTCAGGAGTGAGATACTCTGTGTCAACGCGCTCCATTTGTTCCAGCGCATTGCTTGTCTCTTTCTGCCGGAAATAATACCTTCCCAATTGAAAGGCCGATGCTTTGGCCTTGGGGCTCTCCGGATGTTGTTCGATAATGTTGTTGAACAACTTTATGGCATCGGGGTTATGCAACTCCAGCGCACAGGTGGCAATGTAATATTCAGTGTTAATGTGCAGCAGCGGGTCTTTGCAATGTTCCAGGAAAATGGTGAACTGTTTTTGTGCGGCACCATACTTTTCTTTGTCGAAAAGTTCGAGCCCGCGATTGTAAAAGCGAATGTTGTTATCCTGAAGTTGTGTAACCTGAGCTGCAACAAAAAGCGACTGCACAAGCAGGGCCGCTATAATCCAATACTTTTTTAAACTCATGAACACGTGCCGTTAAAATACTTTCTATCAAAAGTAGAAACGGCAGGCGGGGCTAGAAGCTGTAATTTATCCCCAAACTGGGCATAATGGGCAGCTGATTGATGCGTCTATTGGTCACTCTTTCAAAGTAAAAGATGTTGTCGCGGTTGTACACATTGGTGGCACTGGCAATCACTGCAAGTTTACCCTTTTTTACATTGATGCGTTTTTCAATCGAAGCGTCTAAGCGGTGGTAGTAAGGCAAGCGGCCTTTGTTGATGTCGTCATAATAGATACCCAAGGTGCCGTTTTGGTTGGTGTAATCGTCTGAAACGCCTCCCATGCCAATTTGCGGGTAATAGCCCTGTGTACGGGTAAAGGGAAAGCCCGAGGCCAGGTTCCATCTGAGGTTGGCCGTGTAACGTTTGTCTTTGCCAAAGGTGTAAGAGGTTACAATGTTTACGTTGTGCCTGCGGTCAAAACTGGGGAAATATGTTTTCATCACCGTAACTCCGTTTTCCTGTTTCTCATATTGACGATCAACAAAAGTGAGGGAATAAACGGTCCACAGGTAAAGGTTTTTATGCTCCCAACGGTAGCTGATATCACCTCCGTAAGCATTACCGGTTTCTATGATGTAGTCTGTACGTTGATAAGCGGGCTTGTCAGCATTGGCAGGTATGTCGTCATAAAACTTATCGCGGTTAGTATTTACCAATTGCGGGTAATATTTCCAAAAACCTTCTATGTTCATCAGGCCATGTTTGCCTATTTCTACTTCAGCTCCAATGACGGTTTGTCTTGACCATTGCAGTTTGTTTTTTACTGCTTTACCGTCAAAGGTGTTGGGTACGTTATCAGGCGTAGAAAGGAAACCGTAAAACAGGTTCACCACATCGCGGTCACTCACAGCAGCTACGAGATTTTGAGAGTACATACCTGCAGCTGCTTTGATGCGCACTGTACTGCTGGCATTCCACTTCATCCCTATGCGTCGCTCCAATGCAGTGTTTCCTAATGAGGCGTA
>DATGWX010000164.1:0-2274 GCA_035299275.1 Bacteroidia bacterium | reverse complement strand
CCAACCCGCCATATTCCTTCATTCAGTAATTAAAGGTTTTACCATGGGCGAAAATTTTCAGCCGCAAATGGTAGCCGGTCACTCTTTGGGAGAATTCTCAGCTCTGGTAGCCAACAAAACACTCACTTTTGAAGATGGGTTACGTTTGGTATCGCAAAGGGCTATGGCCATGCAAAAAGCCTGTGAAATTAAACCTTCTACCATGGCCGCAGTGCTGGGTTTGGAAGATGCTAAAGTGGAAGAAATATGTGCTTCCATCACCGATGATGTGGTGGTGGCAGCCAATTATAATTGTCCTGGTCAGTTGGTTATATCGGGTACTGTAACCGGTATTGAAAAAGCCTGTGAATTATTAAAAGCAGCAGGGGCCAAGCGCGCATTGGTACTTAATGTGGGAGGTGCATTCCACTCCCCTTTAATGGAGCCTGCCCGCGTAGAGTTGGAGGCAGCCATTAACAGTACTACCTTCAGTACACCGGTATGCCCCGTAATTCAAAATGCCACAGCCTCTTCCGTTTCCGACCCCGAAACCATTAAAGCCAACCTGATTGCTCAACTCACTGCTCCCGTAAAATGGACGCAAAGTGTACAAACTATGGTGGCCGCAGGTGCGTCAGAATTTATTGAGGTTGGTCCGGGTAATGTATTACAAGGATTAATCAAGAAGATTCACAAAGAGGCGGTTACCTCAGCCGGTTAAAATAACCTATACACTCAGGCAACGATTTGCCCTTGAGAGTTGTTCTACTACTAAAATCATTTCGAATGAAACGTATACTTTTTCTTTTGCTGGCGGGTAGTCTCCTATCAGCCAACGCTCAAAATTTTACAGGTAAAACAGACGTAAGGTTCAAACACCAGCTATTGCAGGATAAACAACAGGTAGAAGCCAAAAGTAAAACGGCTTCTACGATTACCTACAAGGCGTTGTTGCAATTAACAGATGAAAAATATTTTGCCGAATTAACCTCAGCCGGAATAAAAACAGGAGCTCGTATAGGTACAATCGTTACGGCTGAGTTTTCGTACAATCAGGCGATGTTTCTGATGCAACAAAGTTGGGTGTCACGAATAGAACTAGCACAAAAGTTAGTTACCCGCAATACCAAAGTGAGGGAACACCTCAGAGCGGATAAGGTTTACGATGGTTTGCTCAACGATGGAAATGTTTACACAGGCAAAGGTGTTATTGTAGGCGTGTATGATTCAGGACTGGATTATAAACATCCCGATTTCAGGGTAAAGGGTAAGCCCACACAATCAAGAATTGTTGCTTTGTGGGACCAGACAGTAAACGGTAACAAACCCGCAAATTTTAATTACGGAGCAGAGTGGAACAATGCAGAAATAAGTGATGATATTGACGGAACACCCACTAATAAACTGGCTCCACATAAAGATCAGATCGGGCACGGTACTCACGTAACCGGAACAGCCGCTGGAAATAAAGGTGTAGCCTATGAAGCAGACATAGTGTTTGTAAAAGGCAGTTTAAGTGGAGCAGGAGGTTTTGCCTCACTCACTACAGAAATACTGGATGGTGTAAAATACATTTACGATAAAGCCGTAGAACTGAATAAACCTTGTGTGGTGAATTTGAGTTTAGGTACACATACCGGAGCACCGCACGATGGAACCAGTTTGTTGGAAACGGCTTTGGATAATCTGGTCAACTCACGTCCCGGTTTTATTATAGTGGCAGCTGCAGGTAATGAAGGCGACAGTTACATTCACTTTGGCGACAAACGCAGTATCAATGACTCAGCCTGGACTTATTTTCAAACGCAGATAAGTGGTGTGCCTGCTGAGGCGTATTTAACTATTCCGCAAAGTAAACTGAACTCCATGTCCATCGCTTTTGGTTTAGATAGTGCGGGAACAATTTTTTCGTCAGCCACTAAAAAAATATATCAATCGCAGTGGTATACGATTAATCAGTTGCTCAATGAGGGGGAATTAACAGTTCCTGTAAAATTTGGCAACGGTGCTACCGCAGGAACCATGACCGTTACATCAAACATGCTTAATACAGGTATGGTGGAAATTCTATTTGAAATTAATGAGGCATTCAGCTTCTCTTCCCGTAAGCCGGCCTGGAAAATTATTTATAAAGGAGATGTGGATGTGCATGGCTGGGTAGAAACCGGAGCCTGGGTACAAAATACCGGTACAACAGCAGGCTATTTTAGCAAGTATGTAAATCCTGATAATGCATTCTCTGTGGGTATTCCCGGTACGGCTAAAAAAATGGTTACAATTGGAGCGTATGTAAAT
>DATGWX010000163.1:0-3201 GCA_035299275.1 Bacteroidia bacterium | reverse complement strand
AACGGGCAAATCAAAATCTTCGATGGTTTGGTGGTCGCGCAGGTTACTCAGTTTTTCACTCAGTTTTAAACTTACTCCGTTGCAATTGCTTAGCTCAGTAATGAGGCCGAGGTGATAATTTTTTAAGCGTATGTTTTCTCCGGGTTCTGCATTGTCGAAAATGCTGTTAAAAGTACTGAACCACTCATCAGGAATTACGGCCATTTCACCATTGGGTAATAGAAATTCTCTCTTGCCGCGTAAAATGTGCTCTTTGAGGGATAAGAAGGAGAATTCAAACTCACCAAAACGCACTACAGCGTTTACATCAAACCAGTCGTTAAATTCTTTTACGTCAATTTTTATTTCACGTGTACCGAGGAAATATTTCTGTCTTTCTTCTTCCTGTATTATCTTAAATCCCGATACCTCAATGTGTTCTTTGTGTAAGATAATCCAGTCGATAAATTCGTATTTGTTTACTGTTTCAAACGCTGATAAGGTTTTATCATCGCGTAATTTTATCTCTTTGTTTTTTAAGCGGAAAACGGAGCCCTCGGATAGCTCCAGTCCAAGTGATTCCAGAAAATCTTTTTTACTGTCTTCCCATTGCACCGATCTGCGTATGCGCTTAAAGGTATACTTGTCTCCATCCTTTTCCAGTGTTACAGAAACCTTATGTGAGTTGTGGTACAGGAACAGATGATTGCCGTATTCAAAACACAGTTGCAGTTGAACCGTATCTTCCCAAAGTCGTACAATTTTAAGCACGGGAACGGCCTCTCTTTTTTCAGTCACTATGTCAAATCCCTGTGCATATACATCGTACTTCTCTACCAGTGGAATCACAAATTTGCGGTAGTAGTTTTCTTCAGCAGATTTAGGTACATGGATAAAGCGTTTATTGAAAAAAGGAACCAGTTTTTTGCCGTCTATGTTTTTCTGAAAATCATATACCGTATCATCCACCAACAACCAGGCGGGTTGGTTGCAGATTAAACGTGCATTTTTAAACATGAACTCCAAGCGTTCATCTTTGTACTTGAGCGTAGGGAAATAACGTGTACCTTCTTCATCCCGCCTGAAATGAAAAAGTGCCGAACATTTTTCTTCAGCTATTTTCAGTTCAACGGAGCAGGGATTATTGTCGTTACCGGTTTTGAAAAGTTTTTTAGTGCGTAACAATTCCAGCGCACCGGCCAATCGCTTTTCTATAAACGGACGGATGAAATTGGCAAACAATTCGGGGTCGCAGTACTTCTCAAAAAACTGCGAGGGCTTTATGGGTTTATTGTGTTTATCTACGTAGAATTTTTTAGCTATGTAATTTTGCTCCAGTTCATCCAGCAGCTTTAGAATTTTAAAATCGGTTTCATCCATTTGTTCTCTGAAGTAATCAGAGGTTTTGGTGAAGATGCGCTGGTGGGTGAGCGTGAGTTGCCCTTTAGAGTTTACCTGCACTACATGCGGCTCTATTATCAGCCCGAGATGTTGATGCTCGGCTAAGGTATAAATGAGTTCAAAAGGTTGTGTATTGACAACTTTCACTGCTGGTTTGCTGATAAATGAATTGGTAAAGGTAGGGCTATTCGCCCATGTGAGGCAATACCTTTAAAGTGATGTGGGAAAAATGTCAGTAGTTTACATCGCCACTGAAAACCAATGTGGCAGGCCCTATGAGCCAGATGTTGGTAAAACTGTTGTTGGCTGTTGAGTAGGTAAAGGCTACTTTTAGTTTTCCTCCGGGAGTAATAACGGATGTTTCGTGTGCTCCGTTGGTCAGTTCATTTGTGATAAAAGCATTGGCAATGGCCACAGCAGTTACACCGGTTCCGCAGGAGAGTGTTTCGTCTTCCACTCCGCGCTCGTAAGTGCGCACAAAAATTCCGTCTGCCTGTTGTTCTATAAAATTTACATTGATACCCTTGGCTGCAAAGCGTTCATTGTACCTCACTGCTTTGGCCGGCTCTATAATGTTAAGGTCTTTCAGTTGTTTTGCGGTGCACACGTAATGAGGTGAGCCGGTATTCAGAATATAGTGGTCTTTGCCTTTTTCTACCTCTGTTACATCCTGCATTTTCAGGCGGATTACATCGGGTTCTATCACCGCCTCGTGAGGTCCGTCAATGGCTATAAAGGAGCAGCTGTTTTTAACAATGCCCAAGTGTTCTGCAAAGCGGGCCAAGCATCTTCCGCCATTACCACACATGCTGCTTTCGCCTCCATCGCTGTTGTAGTACACCATTTTGAAATCGTAACCGGGAGCATTTTGCAGCAGCATTAACCCATCGGCACCTATGCCAAATCTGCGGTCGCACAAACGTGCCACCAATGTGGTGTTGGTTAACGGAAATTGCTCTTCCCTGTCATCAATGATCACAAAGTCGTTTCCTGTTCCCTGGTATTTGTAAAATTTCACGTTAATGGTTCAGCAGTTTTTTTACTAATCCGGCTTCCATGGGTTTGTAGGTATGGAAGTTCCCGTCTTTTTCGATGTAAAAATATTGCTTTCCGTACTGCAAATACAAATCTTCTTCAATAGAAATTAATTGGAGGGTAGCCTGAGGCAAACCATAGAGTTGTATTTTTTTACCGGTGTAGCGGTAACCTTTGTAGTTAATGGGCGATTGCCAAAATTCAATCTGCACATGGTGGGTGCCGCTTTGCACCAATGAATCAACAGCACTGGAGTCGTTTGCCGCAGCCAAAGATGATCTGGCGAAAAGCACAGTATCGGCCAGCAGTTCGTCTTCTTTTACGGTAATGTAATCTTCTCCTCCGGCATTTTCTTCCTGCGCATTTCGACTGAAATAGTTTTCGGCTGAAATTTCTTCTCCGCTAATTTCTGACGTTGCGTTTTCGGTATCTGCATTATCAGCGCGGCCAAATTCTTTTTTCAATTGTTCTTCTCCACCGTGGCGGATGGCATAAAAAGGCAATTTAATCAGGGAATCTACTTTATTGATTACGCGGGGAAATTTGTAAGCAGGTATATAATTTTCGGTTACAAAATAAACCGTACTCAAAATAAGCAGGGTGGTAAGTAAAAAGGGTAACAGGCCGAAGAAGAAACTTTTCTTCTCCCTTACATCGCGGGTGTGTTCATCTATGTACTGTAACAGCTCTTGTTTTCTTGATTCACGAATGCCTTCTACCAGAGCTGCATAGAAGTCGAACTGGGTTTTGAGCTTAGGCTCTACCTCCAAACGGTCTTCCAACTCC
>DATGWX010000162.1:0-12572 GCA_035299275.1 Bacteroidia bacterium | reverse complement strand
TTATGGAGCATGCGAGCCGTAACTCGTTGTTTTTTATAGATGAATTTGGTACCGGAACCGACCCTCAGTTTGGCGGCCCCATTGCTGAATCCGTTTTGCTGCAGCTCAATCAAAAAAAGGCATTTGGTGTGGTAACTACGCACTACAGTAACATTAAAACGTTTGCCAACAATACACCGGGTTTGCTGAATGCCTCCATGTTATTCGACAATGAACAACTGCAGCCGCTGTACATGCTCGAAACAGGTAAGCCGGGCAGTTCGCATGCTTTTGAAATTGCTCAACGTACAGGTTTCCCTAAACACGTGCTTGATTATGCCAAATCAAGAAGCGGTCACAAACAATTGAATGTAGATGATTTATTGCTCGACCTGCAACAGGATAAGATTGAAATTAACCGATTAAAAACGGAGTTAATTCAAAAAGAGCAGGACATGAAAAAGCTGATGAGTGAGTACGAGCAAAAGAATTCAGTGCTTGACACACAACGCAGGCAACTTATTCAGAAGGCCAAAGAGGATGCGTTACAGATTGTGCAAAATGCGAATGCCCGCATAGAACAAACCATTCGGGAAATAAAATCCAGCAAGGCTGAACCCGCAGCTACCAAAGAATTGCGAGAGCAGTTAAAACAGGAGACTGAACAGCTCAAAAAAGAAGTTGTTGCCGAGGCACCTGTCATAAAGAAGCCAATACCTCATTCAAAGCAGGAGCAAAAAAGTATAGAGGTAGGTTGCACGGTTCGTATTATTGACAGCAACAATGTGGGTGTGGTGTTGGAGATGAAGAAAGATAAAGCAACAGTGGGTATAGGTGATTTACGTAGCCAGATTGCACTGAATAGATTGGAACGCATTTCAAAAGCAGAGGCCAATGCTGCAGCCAAAGTGAATTCAGCGGTGGTAAAGGGCATAGACCTTACAGAGAAGTATCAGGGCTTTACACAAGAAATAAATATTATCGGGGAAAGGGCAGAAGATGCTTTACGGTTGTTGCGCAACTTTATTGATGAAGCCTATTTGCTGGGGTTTAAAAGCATTCGCATTGTTCACGGCAAAGGCGATGGCATTTTGCGCAAATTGGTGAAAGATGAATTAAAACGAAACGAACTGGTAGCAACAGCTGCTGAAGCTCATATAGAGCTGGGAGGAGCAGGAGTAACCATCGCTGAAATAAAATAGCATGAAGTTTAACCCCGATTACATACTTAATATTTCTGTAGTGTTGGGAGCGCTATTGCTTACCCGTATCCCGTACATCGGGAAATTTTTCAGGCTGATAGATACGCTGATTCATGAATCGGCTCATGCTTTAATGGCTTTGTTTTTTAGCGGCTCGGTAGAACGTATTGATTTGTTTTCCTCTACTGAAGGTGCAGCGGTTACCAAGAGCAAAGGAAAGTTTGCCTCTATCATGATTTCATTGGCGGGTTACATCGGCTCATCAGGTGTGGCCTTTCTATTATTTTACCTCTTGTACCACAGTTGGTATAATGCAGTAATGTATTTTTTTACCGCAGTATGTGTGATTAATCTTTTGCTTTGGGTACGTAACGGATATGGTATTTTTTTTCTGCTGCTATTTGGCAGTATGTGCGGTGCCGTGGTGTATTTTGATATCCCTTTGCTCACACGCATAAGCAGTTTGTTGTTTACTTCACTGCTATGGACAGATGCCTTGGTCTCTTCAGGTATCATCTTTTACCTCTCTATGGCACAAAGTAAGAACGCAGGTGATGCGCACAGTTTGAAACAAAGCACGGGCATTCCGGCATTTTTTTGGGGACTGCTTTTTATTTCACAAGCACTCGGATTCAGTTACCTTACACTGGCCATGTTTTTTGAATTGCCATTGCCGCATTTTATAGATGTAATCAGGGATATTGTTTAATTTTTACAAATGAAAACAGCTGTAGTTATTGGAGCCACGGGCCTCACCGGTCATCTTTTAGTAGAAGCATTACTTAACGACCAGCGTTATGAGCAAGTGAAGGCTTTGGTTCGCCACGCTTTTCCTGTTCAACACAAAAAGTTACAGGTTCTGGTTACGGATTTTCAATTCTCTGCATCATTGGCCGCGGGGCTTAAAGGCGATGATGTATTTTGTTGCATTGGTACCACCATTCGTAAAGCCGGTTCTCAGGAGGCTTTTCGGGCGGTAGATTATGATATTCCGGTAAAGGCAGCAGAAATAGCTCTGCAAAACGGAGTAAAACAATTTATCGTGATGTCGTCATTAGGGGCCAATGCTCAAAGCAGTAATTTTTACCTGCGTACCAAAGGCGAAATGGAGCAAGCAGTGTTGACTATTGGTTTGCCAAGAGTGGTTGTGGTGCGTCCTTCCATGTTGCTGGGCAACAGAAAAGAAGTACGCGTAGGAGAAAAGATAGGACAGTGGCTTATTATTGCGCTTGGTCCGTTTTTGTTGGGAGGCCTTAAAAAGTACCGAGGCATTACCTCGCAGCAAGTAGCACAAGCTATGATTCAATTGGCGAATTCAGATACCTCACAACAGATTTTTGAGTCAGATGAGTTGTGGGCATATTAGCCTTTGTAATTACTGATTCGCTTTAATTTTCGTAGTCTTTCTGCAATTTCTGGGGCAAGCTTCCTTACCTTTGCAACTCAATTTCAACCTTATGGAGTTACAAATGACCACACCGGCATTACTCTTTTCCACCAATGCCTTGTTGTTAATGGCCTTCACCAACCGTTTTTTATCTACCGCCCAGGTTATTCGTAATCTGCACGACCGTTATCAGAAAAGTCAGGAGGAGATGTATTTGAAGCAAATCAACAATCTTCGTAACCGGTTGCGTTTAACTCGCAACATGCAGTTTTTTCTGGTGGTGAGTCTGTTGCTCAGCGTGGTGTGTATGTTCCTTATTTTTGCAGAAAACGATTACACAGCCAAGTGGGTTTTCGGGGCCAGTATGTTGTCATTGGTATATTCCCTTGTGCTGTCCAGTTGGGAAATATACATCTCTACTCAGGCACTGGAAATGCAACTTACCAATATTGAACAATCGGATGTGGGTACCTTGAGTGATACCTTTAAATCGGTATTTAATAAGGACGTTAAACAACCGGAGTAATCCAGTATTTTCCTTCCCCTTCGCGCATAACACGCACTTTTGAGCCTCGTGAAATAAAGGTGGACATGCTGTGCACCACTACAATTCTGCCATCAATTTCTGCTTTGCCCATAGGTCGGATATCCGTTACTGCTATGCCCTCCATTGTTAACAGGGATACCAACTGATCTGGTTCTACCGGAGCTTTCGAATCAGCCAGTGTTGTAGTGAGAATCAGCCTTTGAAATGCTTTGCTTTTCATCATGGAACGACCAAAGAATACCAGAAAGGTAATAAATCCGGTAATGGCAAAGAATACAGTGAGCAACGCTTTTAGTACTTCATCATCGCTGCTCATGCTGAAATCAAAATCAATGTTGCGAATCATGCTCAGAATAAGTGCACCGGTAACCAGTGTAATACCGCTTATTCCGGCTACCCCAAAGCCGGGGAAGAGAAAAATCTCCAGCGCAATCAAGATTAGTCCCACCACAAATACCAGAATTTCCCAGTTCAGAGCCAGTTCTTCCAGATACAATGGAGCAAAATACAACACTGCTGCACACACCGCTACTACAGAAGGAAAGCCCATACCCGGAGCCTGCATTTCATAATAAATTCCACCTAAAATAAGCAGAATCAACACACCTGAAATAGCCGGGTTAATGAGGAAACTGATTAAGCGGTCAAGCGTAGATACTTTCTGTTCAAAGGTCTCGTATTTTACTATTCCGGCTGCTTTCAATACTTCTGCGGTGTTCTCGGCAATACCTTCGCAGTAGCCGTTTTTAACTGCTTCGTCAGCAGTAAGTGTAATCACCTGGCCTTCTTTGTTAATGCCCGGTACAACAGTTTTTCCGTCTACCATGCCTTCTGCAATCAATGGGTTTCTTCCTCTGGCTTCAGCAGTGGCGCGCATCATGGAGCGCATGTAGGATTGGTATTTATCGGGTGCCAACTCACCTTCCTGATTTACAACCGAGGCTGCTCCTATGTTTCCCCCTTTACGCATGTAAATTTTATTACAGGAAATAGCAATCAATGCCCCGGCTGAGGCCGCATTGTTATCAATAAAAACAATCACGGGAATTGCAGAGTGTAATATGCGTGTGCGGATGGAATCAGCCTTGTCTAATAGGCCTCCGTAGGTGTTCATGCGTATCAGAATCACGTCAGCTTTTTTATCCTTTGCCTCGTCAAATGCCTTTTGCACCATACGTAAGGCCGAAGGGCCTATTTCATCTTTCAGGTCGAAGGTATATACCTTTTGTGGTCCGCTGCCTGTTGATAGCAACGCCTGAAGGCTGAAAACCAGCAGAAGAATAAGTTGACGCATACTGACTATTAATTTGAACAAATATAGTTAACCTGTTGATGAAATACGGCTTTGAGCGGAATATGAAGAGGTAAATTTGTAAACGGTAAAAAGTAGTTAAGAAATAAATAGCCAGGTTCATCGATGCATCAAAATAACGTTAGTATGAAAAAAGTAATTACACTCGCTCTGTTTGCCTTTCCGGCATTTTCCATGGCTTTCGTTTCCATGCCCGATGATTCCATTGGCAAAACTAAAGTTAATGGCAAGTTGCATATACTACACAGGGTTGAAAAAGGAGAAGGTTTGCTTGCTATTTGCCGTAAATACAACGTTAAAAAAGAAGAGGTAATCAAAGCCAATGAGGGCATGACAGAGTCACTAAATCTTGGTCAGGTTATTCTTATACCTTACTCAGCTTCTCGTCCCGAAGAGGTTAAACCACAAAAGGCCACAGTAAACGAAACACATGCAGAGGCTGATGCGAAGGAAACCACACCCACAGATAACCGCAACGGAAAAAATACGCATACGGTTATGGCAGGGGAAACCATGTACCGAATTGCCAAAATGTACAACATCAGTGAAACTGATTTAAGAACGTGGAATAATTTAAGCGATAACAGTTTAAAGGAAGGTTTAATTCTTTTTATTAAACAACCTGCCAATACAAGTGCTCCGGTTCCGGTGGT
Organism: Bacteroidia bacterium; assembly: GCA_035299275.1. Taxonomy (GTDB): domain Bacteria; phylum Bacteroidota; class Bacteroidia; order UKL13-3; family UKL13-3; genus JAGPCK01. The sequence continues at coordinate 7,492 of DATGWX010000162.1, read as the reverse complement.
GAAAAAAGATTCGGTAAAAACTCCTTCACCAAAAGCGAATGAACCGCACCCCATGGCCTCATCAACAGGAGTGAAAGAGCGGGAGGAAAGTGGCGTGGCCCGCTGGTTTGCTGACGATGCACTTTCAGGTGGTAAGTTGCTGGCCCTGCACAAAACCGCACCCATAGGTACCATCATTAAACTGACCAATCACCTCAACAATAAATCTGTTTTTGTACGTGTGGTAGGTGTGTTGCCTGATACAGACGAGAACAAAAACATTATCATAAAAATAAGTCGCAGCACAGCCGAGCGTATAGGTATGCGCGATGAACAAACACATGTTAAGCTGAATTATTCGGTAGAGTAGGAGAATCATGTTCTTGTAGGTACATTAAACCAAATCCACCATTGCTGCTCCAATAGGGGTATTTAATTTAATCAATAGGCGTTTTTTTATCCAACTCTTTGATTATTTTTACCTTATTAAACCCCTCCCTATGGAACGCAGAAAATTTCTGGCAGATGTTTTAACTGAAAAAGATCCGCCAAAAGCTGAACCCGCTGAAAAATTTCAGAACACTAAACTGCCGGATGTTCCCTTAGGTGTGGCTTCTGTGGCACAGTATGGCGGGCCTTGGGGAGAGGCTCAGGTCAAGCATTTATTACGCAGGGCACTTTTCGGCTACGCCAAAGAAGACATTGCTTTTTTTAAAGGCATGACCATGAGTGATGCGGTAGATTACCTGATGAATGTTCCGGCTATGCCACCACCACCGGTAAACGGCTACAATAAAACCGGAAAGATTGACCCGAATATTGCCTCAGGAAGTACCTGGGTCAACGGTCCTGAAGACGGCAATTTTGCTTTGGAGCGCAGGTCATCTTTGTACGCGTGGACCATGGAGCAGATTATGCAACCACAGCGGCACATTCGAGAGAAGATGACGGTGTTTATGCACAACCATTTTGCAACAGAAGCAGAGATGATACCATCACCCATCATGTCTTACCGTCACCATAATTTGCTTCGTCAAAATTGTCTGGGTAATTTTAAAAATCTGGTTCGTCAGGTAACGTCAGATTCTTCTATGCTATTCTACCTGAACGGATATGTAAATACTAAAACAGCACCTGATGAAAATTATGCAAGGGAGTTGATGGAACTTTTTACATTGGGTAAGGGCGCAGATAGCCAATACACCGAAGCAGATGTGAAAGCTGCAGCGCGCGTGCTTACCGGCTGGCGCATCAACTATTCAACCCTAAACAGTTTTTTTGATACCAATCAGCACGACACAAGCAATAAAACATTCTCGGCATTCTATAACAATACCACCATCACAGGAAAAACAGGAGCCAACGGGGCACTGGAAACCGATGAACTCATCAACATGATTTTTGCTAAGGATGATGTGGTTGCGCGTTACATAGTGCGTAAGCTGTACCGTTACTTTGTGTACTACGTAATTGATGCCACCGTTGAAACCAATGTAATTATACCGTTGGCCAATATTTTTAAACAGAACTGGGAAATTAAACCGGTGGTAACGGCCTTGCTAAAGAGCGAGCATTTTTATGACGCCAATAATATGGGCTGTTACATCAAAAATCCGGTTGATGTGCTTTCTACTTTTATAAAGAATTTTAAAGTACCCTTACCTACTACTCCTGTAGAAAAAGTACATGATGCTCATTACTACCTTTGGCTTTTGGCCAACGTAAGTGGTATGGCTTTAGGGAATCCGCCCAATGTATCGGGTTGGCCGGCTTATTACCAAACTCCGCAATATTACCAGTTGTGGCTCAACTCTGATTCACTGCCTAAGCGCATTCAGTTTAATGTGGCCATGATGGTATTCGGGCTCACCTACAGCCGTATGGATAAGCTACAGGCTGATGTGATAGCATTTGCCAAGCAAACTTCCGACCCTTCCGACCCCAATATACTTATTCAGGAATGTATTGATTTCTTGTTTGCCATGGATATTTCGCAAACACAAAAGACCAGCCTTAAACAAAGTACCCTGCTATTCGGGCAAACTCAGGATTATTACTGGACAGCCGTTTGGTCAGACCATATAGCCAATCCCACTGACCCCGATAAAAAGACCACTGTTGAGAACCTGCTTAAACTGATGCTCAAGTACCTGCTTGATTTGGCAGAACATCAACTCGCATAATTCATTCATCACCCTTAATCAATCAACAATGAAAAGGAAAGAATTTTTAAAGAAAGCATTATCGGCAGGTTTGCTTCCTTTTGTGGTAGATGGAATGAAGATGCAGGTGTACGGAGCTACGCCCATGCTTAAATCCATTGCTGCTGCGGCTGCTAAAAACGGAAGAGTGTTTGTGTTTATTCAACTCAATGGAGGTAATGACGGGTTAAATACCATTATTCCCACAGGCGAATACAGTAAACTTTCAGCAGCACGAAACAATATTCTCATAGCTGAAAATAAAGTTTTAGCACTTAACGGAATTACAGGAACAGGCATGCACCCGTCCATGACCGGATTGAAGAATATGTTCAATGAAGGAAAGGTCAATATCATTCAGGCGGTGGGTTATCCCAATCCTAATTTTTCGCATTTCCGTTCAACAGATATCTGGCACACGGCCAGCGAGAGTTCTCAATTTCTCAATTCAGGTTGGGCAGGACGTTACCTGGAAGACGTTTACACCGGCTTTCCTACCGGATATCCCAATACGAACGATCCCGACCCGTTAGCTATATCTATTGGCTTCAGCGTATCTACCAGTTTAATGGGACCTACCGCCAATACGGGTATTGCCATCAATGACCCTAAATCTTTTTATGACCTGGTTTCAGGAACAGTAGATCAGACTCCCAATACACCGGCAGGACATGAACTTACTTACGTGCGGCTGTTGTTGCAACAAACACAGCAGTATAATGTGGTGGTAAAAACGGCTGCTCAAAGCGTAACGAACAAGGCTACCTACCCAAGTAACAATACACTGGCCGATCAGTTGAAAATTGTAGCTAATCTTATTGCCGGAGGTTTGCGTACACCCATCTACACTGTACAATTAACAGGCTTTGACACACACGCTGCTCAAGTAGCAACTACTGGTGGAACAGATACCGGAAACCATGCTACATTATGGAAAAAAGTATCAGATGCCATTGCTGCTTTTCAGTCAGATTGTGAACAGTTGGGAATTGCTGATCGTGTGGCAGGCATGACCTACAGTGAATTCGGGAGACGGATAAAAAGTAATGACAGCCTGGGTACCGACCACGGTGCTGCCGGACCTATGATAGTTTTTGGCACACAGGTTAATCCCATTATGATTGGCTCTAATCCGGTAATACCAACTAATGTTACCGTACAGGATAACGTGCCCATGCAGTATGATTTCAGGCAGGTGTATGCTACGATTCTAAACGATTGGTTTGAAGCTCCGGTGGCAAAAATTGACAGTGATTTATTGCTGAAACATTTTAATACGTTGCCCATATTTAAACAAGCAGTCTCTGCACGTCCAGTTGATTTGTCCATGAGTCATGTGGCTTCTTTAAGGCAGAACTACCCCAATCCTTTCACTGACCTCACCACTATTGAATTTACCACACCAACGGGGAATGTAGAGTTGCGTTTGTTTGACTACAAAGGGCGCATGGTAAAAACACTGGTAAATGGTGACCGAGCCAAAGGAACCTATACCGTAACATTGGAAGGACATGATTTGCCTACTGGCAATTATTACTGCCAGTTGATTACTGCGGTTGGGCAGATTACCCGAACCATGATTAAGTTGTAAGGTAGTGTCTTTAGGTTTTTATGTGTTGGAGTGCTTGGGTATTGAAGTGAGCAATTTTCAGGTTTAACTTAATAATGCTATCTTTCGCCATTATTTCATGGTATGAAGAAAGCACTTATTTGTGGTATATCAGGGCAAGACGGAAGTTACCTGGCAGAGCTGTTGCTAAAAGAAGGTTATCAGGTTTTTGGTACATCACGTGATGCACAGATCAATCCGTTTTCTGGTTTAAAACGTTTGGGTATCAAAGAAAAGGTAACACTGCTTTCCATGACTCAAACTGATTTTCGCAGTGTACTGCAAACTATCAAAAATACTTCACCTGATGAAGTATATAATCTGGCCGGGCAAACTTCTGTAGGTTTATCGTTTGAACAACCGGTAGAGACTTTTGAAACCGTAACCGTTGGTACCATTAACTTACTGGAAGCTATTCGCTTTTTAAACCCTGCTATTAAATTTTACAATGCCAGCTCATCCGAGTGTTTCGGTAATACAGAAACACCCGCTACTGAAGATACTCCTTTTCATCCGCGTAGTCCGTATGCCGCGGCTAAGGCTGCCGCACACTGGATAGTGGCCAATTATCGGGAGGCGTATAACATGTATGCCTGTTCAGGTATTTTGTTCAATCATGAATCCCCCATAAGACCTGAGCGTTTTGTGTCGCAAAAAATAATTTCGGCAGCTGTGCGTATTGGTCATGGCAGTAAAGAAAAACTCAAGCTGGGTAACCTCGATGTTATTCGCGATTGGGGGTATGCCAAAGAATACGTAGAAGCTATTTACCGCATGTTGCACCAACCACAACCCGATGACTTTGTTATTGCGACAGGTACCAGCAACAGTTTGCGCGACATGGTGCATGCTGCTTTTAATTACTATGGTTTAAACTGGGAAGAACATTGTGAAATTGACGAAACACTCAAACGTCCTTCTGATATCAGCCAGAGTTTAGGCAATGCAGCCAAGGCTAAACAACTTCTTCACTGGGAAGCAAAAACTCTGATGCCTGAGGTAGTAAAGTTGATGATTAAGGATTGTGAACAACGAATAGGGAAATAAGTATTTTTGGAATCAGAATTTGTAATACACGGCCGTTTCGGCTGTAAGGTTTAGTCCCGTTTGAGAATAAGATGCAAATCCTGTCATAAGATTAAGACCTATATCTTCTGAAAGGTTAAATTCAATTCCAAACCCGATTGAATTAATCCATTTTTCGGTTTTTACATCATATGGCGCTCCAATCAGAGAAGGTGTAATTTCCTCTTTTTTGTAGTAAAAATGATTACCTTGATACAAATAAACAGAGGTATTCTTTTTTTGTCTCAAACGGTATAAAAATGTGAGGCCAGCACTATAGATACTTCTTTTTGTTTCTGCAAACGGAGCAAAGTTAACTTGTGCCCCGATTTTTCCTGAGAGGTATCGGTACGAGATTCCATAACCGGTTGAGTAGCCCGCTCCCACACCCAGAGAATGCTTTGTAGATTGATTTGAGGAGGTGTCTTTTTTTTCTTGTGCAGATGATGTTACTGAATAGGTTACAAGAATTAAGAGTAATAGAAGTTGGTTAATGATGTGCTTATTCATAAAAAAATCAATAGGTGTAAAAATACATTTTCTATAGCCAATCAAAAGTACATATTCAAGGTTGAATTTTTCTTGCTATGCCCATTTAAAATTTTCGTTTTGGTGCCCCCAACTAGGAGATTGGTTCATACACAAGCCATATCACACATCAACTTCATATCCTCTAAGTCCCCCGTTTTTCGAACTTGGTTTAAATTGGCCAAGCAAGTTGTCCAGTTAAATATTTATAGTTGTTTTGTTGCATTGATTTTCTTCGGCCTTACATACTTCACACATTTGCCTTTTCTTTTTTTCATCATCCGTATTTCTCCTGTATATTCGGAAGTCTGTTGTAATGGATAAAGTGCATCTGACGGAAGTAAAAATGAGTACCGGAATAACATCATCAGCAGCTAAAGAGGCGTTAAAACGTCATGGCTATAACGAGTTGTCCTCTGCCAAGCCCAAAAACATCTGGCGCATTGCATTGGAGGTAATCAAAGAACCCATGTTCTTATTGCTGATAGGTTGTGCGGTGTTGTACCTGCTGCTGGGCGATTACAGAGAAGGTGTTATTATGTTGGGCAGCACTTTCATCATCATTTTTATTACCTTTTATCAGTATCAGAAAACAGAGAAAGCACTGGAAGCTCTGCGCACGTTGTCGTCTCCAAGAGCATTGGTGATTCGTGATGGGCAGGAAATACGTATTGCCGGCAGGGAAGTAGTGCCCGGTGATGTGGTTATTTTAAATGAAGGTGATCGTATACCTGCCGATGCCCGTGTATTAAGTGCCGTTAACCTCACCATTGATGAATCTTTGCTAACAGGAGAATCAGTTCCCGTGATAAAGTCGGTGCAGGAGGATGATACAGCTCCCAACGGACTGGTGTTAAGCGGCACTTTGGTAGTGCAGGGAAAAGGGCAGGCAAGTGTACTTTCAACGGGAGTTAATACCCAGTTTGGTAAAATAGGCACCTCCTTGCAAAACATTGAACAGGATGAAGCGCGCTTGCAAACAGAAATGAAAGTGCTCATCCGGAATTTGTTTATCATCGGGGGCATTCTGAGTTCAGGAGTAGTATTGGCATTTTATTTTACCCGGGGTAATTTTATTCAGGCTTTATTAAACGGACTGGCCTCGGCTATGGCCATTTTGCCGGAAGAGTTTCCTGTAGTGCTTACGGTATTTTTTGCTTTGGGAGCCTGGCGCTTGTCAAAGAAAAACGTGCTCACCCGCAAACCTTCAGCCATTGAAACATTGGGCTCGGCTACTGTTTTGTGTACAGATAAAACGGGCACAATAACGCAGAACAAAATGGAGGTTGCTGCTCTATACAGCAGCAATCAGGTATACCTGCGAAATCAGTTTCAGGAGAACCGCTATTTGCTGGAAGAGTTACTTGCTGTTGCCTTTATGGCTTCACAAAAAAAGTCCATAGACCCAATGGAAAAAGCAATTGCTGCTGCTTACAGTGAGTTGGTTTCAAAGGACGAAGATGTTTTTTCATTGGAGAAAGAATATCCGCTGAGTGCAGGGTTGTTTGCTATGACACGTGTGGTGAAAAATACACAAAATGCTACATTTTCAGTATGCTGTAAAGGGGCGCCTGAAGCCGTTTTTGGATTGTGTAAAATGAATGAGCAAACGATAGCCTCATATCTTACTGCCGTGCATCAATTGGCCGAAAAAGGTTTTCGGGTGATTGCCGTAGCAAAAGTAAAAGTGCCACAGGTGTCGTTACCTGAATTGCAAAGTGATTTTGATTTCGAATTTGTCGGACTTATCGGGTTGGAAGATCCTATAAGACCCGAAGTGACACAAGCCGTTAAGGAGTGTAAAGAAGCGGGAATAAAAGTGGTGATGATTACCGGAGATTTTCCGGCTACGGCAAAAAGTATTGCACAACAAATTGGTATGGATACCCAAGGTGAAGTACTTACCGGAGATGAATTAAAAGGAATGAGTGATGAGGAACTTAGAAGCAGAATAGGTGCAGTAAATGTTTTTGCCCGCGTAGTACCAGAACAAAAACTACGGATTGTGGAAGCTTTAAAAGCGAATAAAAAAGTTGTGGCCATGACGGGTGATGGGGTAAATGACGCCCCTGCACTTAAGGCGGCTCACATCGGTGTAGCCATGGGAGGT
>DATGWX010000161.1:0-2448 GCA_035299275.1 Bacteroidia bacterium | reverse complement strand
ATCTCGGTACACCAGGCGCAGTCCGCAGGATAAGCTCCGTTGGTGTATATCGCTCCCAACCAAAGAATGGGATATGAGATATTCCTCCATTTAATCTACACCCATTGGAATGTTTACATTTTATATGATTTAATGAAAGTGGGAATTTCATATAGTAAACATTTGGGGTTGTATTAAATTTTAGAGGGCTGTAGTAAAGTTCCAACTTGATAATGTGCTGCTTCTTTTTTTTAATAGTACAAGACTCTCCAGATTCATATACATCAATTTCTTTTATAAGGTTAGGGGAAGTCTCTATATTTGTTATTTCAGATTCTCTAACAGATGCTATTATAGCGCTGAACCTTCCAGAATCACTTTGAGGTATTACTAAAATGAAAGTGTCTTTGAGGTAAGGTCTTTTTTGAAATGAAATAATTATATTCTCACATGAATCTCCTGTTAGAAAATCTGTTTTAATATTTGCTTCAAATATATAGTGCGGGCTATTATCAGAAGTGTTAATTTTAATAATATGGCATGAGGTTAATATCGAGTCTTGAGCAAAAGACGTTTGATCTTGATTGATGAAGTATACTACAAACAATAGAAAAAGATATCTCATTTAGCAAATATAACAAAAAAGCCGCCCATATAATGGGCGGCTTTCTGGAAGTATCTTTAAGTATTAAGCCAACACCTGTTTTACCAGTTCGGCAGCTTCTTTTAACTCAATAGCTGAGAATACTTTTAATCCTGATTCATCAATCAGTTTCTTGGCTTCAGCCGCGTTGGTTCCTTGTAAGCGAACAATAATCGGAACAGGAATGTTGCCGATATTTTTGTAAGCATCTACCACACCTTGAGCAACACGGTCGCAACGTACAATACCACCAAAGATGTTGATGAGAATGGCTTTTACGTTAGGGTCCTGCAAAATGATGCGGAAACCTGCTTCAACGGTAGTGGCGTTTGCCCCTCCGCCTACATCAAGGAAGTTGGCCGGTTCGCCACCTGAAATTTTAATGATGTCCATGGTAGCCATTGCCAAACCTGCACCGTTTACCATACAACCCACGTTGCCATCCAGCTTCACGTAGTTGAGGTTAAATTTACCGGCTTCCACTTCTGTAGGATCTTCTTCAGAGGTGTCACGTAAATCAGCATAGTCTTTATGACGGTACAATGCATTGTCATCCAGAGATACTTTTGCATCTACAGCAATAATTTTGTCGTCAGCTGTTTTAAGCACCGGGTTAATTTCAAACATGGCTGAATCTGTTTGCTCATATGCTTTGTATAAAGCGGCAACAAATTTTACCATTTGTTTGTTGGCTTCACCTTCCAACCCCAGGTTGTAGGCAATTTTACGTGCCTGAAAACCTTGAAGTCCCACACGTGGATCAACGTGTTCTTTTTGGATGAGGTGAGGAGTGGTTTCTGCCACGTGCTCAATATCCATTCCGCCTTCAGTAGAGTATACGATAATGTTTTTGGCGGTGGTACGGTCGAGCATTACACTCATGTAAAATTCTTTGGTAGGGTTGGGGCCCGGGTAATAAACATCCTGAGCAATTAATACCTTGCTCACCAATTTACCTTTTGGTCCGGTTTGAATGGTTACCAAAGTTCCCCCCAGAATATTGCCGGCAATTTCTTTTGCCTTATCCGCATTCTTAGCTACGGCCACACCGCGCTGGTCCTTGCCTTCGATAGTGCCTTTGCCACGACCACCTGCGTGAATCTGGGCTTTTACCACAACGAAATCGCTGCCAAACTGTTCTTTCAGTTTTAATGCAGCATCATAAGCCTGATCAGGAGTTTCGGCAACATGGCCTTCCTGAATGGCTACTCCAAACGATTTTAAAATCAATTTGGCCTGATATTCATGTAAATTCATTTTCTGTGAAGTTTGGCGCAAAAATAATCCTATAAGGGGCAATTACAAATTTCACTACCTTCGATGCGATGATTGTGGGAAAAAACATTTTCAAAGCCTACGGTAATGTTAAGGTTTTAAACGGAATAGACCTTTCTATACAAAAAGGAGAGGTTGTTTCGGTTGTCGGAGCCTCAGGAGCAGGAAAAAGTACCCTTTTGCACATACTGGGTACATTAGATAAAGCCGATGCAGGAGAATTGTTGTTGAACAATATAGCTGTTCATGCGCTTAAAGGCAATGAGTTAGCTGCTTTTCGCAATAAAAATATCGGCTTCGTATTTCAGTTCCATCAGTTACTGCCTGAGTTTACCGCTTTGGAAAATGTGTGTATCCCCGCTTTTATTGGTGGAGTTGACAAAGCAGAAGCAGAGAAAAAAGCCATGGAGTTGCTTGATTTTTTGGGTTTACCTCAAAGGGCTCAACATAAACCCGGAGAACTTTCGGGTGGAGAACAACAACGCGTGGCAGTTGCCCGCGCGCTCATCAACAACCCCTCAATAGTATTGGCAGATGAACCATCAGGTAAT
>DATGWX010000160.1:0-1797 GCA_035299275.1 Bacteroidia bacterium | reverse complement strand
TTGTTCTGTATTCACTTTGCCTTTGCTCCTGCACATGTTTGCGACTTGGCCGTTGTTACACCATCCCGTGTTTCAACTGTTCATTTCCCTACCGGTGTACTTTGTGGGGCTATATTTCTTCGGACGAAGTGCTATTCAATCCATTAAAAATGGTTTGCCCAACATGGATGTGCTGATTGCCACCGGAGCCGGAGCAGCTCTTATTTACAGTGTTTGGGGGACCTGGATGTTTTGGGGAACACATCAGGTTCATGACTACCTGTTTTTTGAAACCGGAGCTACTATTATCACGCTGGTATTACTTGGCAATTGGATTGAACATGTGGCCGTACAAAAAACAACCACCGCCATTGCTGATTTAAAGGCTATTTTACCTACTCATGCTACACGCATCAGCAAAGATGAAAACGGTTTTGAAATAAGTGCTGAAATACTAACCAATCAAATAAACAAGGGAGATATTCTGTTTGTTCGCTCAGGTGAAAATATTCCTGCTGACGGCATTATCATCAACGGCAAAGGACTTTTTGACGAAGCGGCAATTACCGGAGAAAGTTTACCTCTGAACAAAACCAGAGGAGACAGCATCATCAGTGGCACCTTACTTATTGATGGTGCCTTAAGGTTTGAAGCTACTACTGATGGACAACACTCCACGCTGGCACACATTATTCAACTGGTAAAAAATGCTCAGGCACACAAACCTCAAATACAAAAAATTGGCGATAAAGTAAGTGCTGTGTTTGTACAGGTAGTTATCTCCATTGCTTTGATAACATTCTTCGTTACCTGGCTGGCACTTAATCTTCCTTTTCAGGTGGCCATGATGCGTGCCATAGCCGTGTTGGTTATCTCCTGCCCTTGTGCCATGGGACTAGCCACTCCAACAGCTATTATGGTTGGACTTGGCCGTGGAGCAAAATCTGGTTTGCTCGTAAAAGGTGGTGATACGATTGAAGAATTAGCCAAAGCGCAAACCATTGTGTTTGATAAAACAGGCACGCTCACCACGGGTGAATTTACCGTAGCTGAGATAAAAGAAATAAACAACACCCCTTTAGAGGAAATAAAAAACCTCTTGCATCATCTGGAACAACACTCCTCACACCCCATTGCTAAAAGTATTGTACGCCACAAAGAATGGCTGTCAACTGCTATTAACTTCACGCAAGTAACAGAAGAAAAAGGACTAGGACTAAGTGCAACTGATGAACAAGGAAATACATACCGTGCCGGCTCTTTGGCTTATACTCAAAAATATTTCACAGATGGCTCCTACGATTTATATGTGGTGAAAAATGAAGCACCATTAGCCTGCTTACGTATAAGCGATGAGTTAAAACCCGGAGCCAAAGAGGCTATTGCTTACTTTACCAAACTTGGAATAACACCGGTTATGCTGAGTGGAGACAAACAGGCAAAAGTAAAAGCAGTGGCTGACGAATTAGATATATCCGACTACCATGCTGGCGTATTACCTGAGCAAAAAAATGTGCTCATCAATCAGTATAAACAAAAAGGAAAAACCATAATGGTGGGCGATGGAATAAATGATGCCATTGCACTAACCACTGCAGATGTCGGCATTTCATTGTCAGGTGCAACCGCCATAGCGCAACAATCGGCACAGGTCATTATAAAAGGAGAAAATTTACTTACCCTGGTTCACACCCACCGCTTGAGTGTGCTCACCTATCAAACCATTAAACAAAATCTGTTTTGGGCCTTAGCCTATAATGTGGTGGCCATTCCTGTTGCGGCAGCCGGTTATCTGAGCCCTATGGTTGGAGCACTCTC
>DATGWX010000159.1:0-4478 GCA_035299275.1 Bacteroidia bacterium | reverse complement strand
CGTTTACCCAAAGCTTGGCAACAGGTAACGGGTTGCTCACAGCCGGAGGATTTGAGGGCCCCGCAGAAGCCATATTTTTGGGAAAGAAGGTTTTCTCCATTCCCATGAGTAACCAGTATGAACAATTGTGCAACGCAGAAGCGCTGAAGAAATTGGGTGTTACCGTTGCCTCTCAATTAAGCAGCAGCATGCTGCAGAAGCTGTTAAGCTGGATTCATTTTGCTCATCCGGTAAAAATTGATTACACCAATGATACCGCAAAAATTATCAGTGAATTGGTTAGCAACTACGGCACACATAAACCGGAACCGGTAGCACCTGAAAGGTGGCAGAAAATGGCCTGGCAATGAAGTTACCTGCCCAACTTAAACAGGCAGTGCAGTACAATGCTTAAATCGCGCTCCACGCTGTAATCTTTTGCATACAGGAAGTTGATTTTTTCTACCGTTTTCTCGTCAGTGTTTAACGAGCCCAGCTCATCAACGGGGCTTAATACACCGGATTTAATTTTTGGCAGCAAGGCGATATTTTTGGCCACCGCATAACCCACCCAGGTTTTATTCCCGCTTAGTACCTGCAATACATTTCTAAAATAGCCTACCGGATTTTTGCTGAGCAAAGCGATTACCGGAGAAGAAACCAGAAGGAACAAACTGGTGAAAATATCGAACAAACGTTTCTTGCGTATGCTCTGTTGTTTGCCTAAAGACAAGCTGATGTCAATGGTATAAAAATCTCCGGGAGCATCTTTTGAGTCGCTGCCAATAATGAAGAGGCTTTCTTCGGGAACAATTTTAAAGTGCAAGTCGGGCTTTTGTATAGAGCCCATCCAGTCAATTATTTTTTGAGCCGGTAAATTTTTTGAGCAGAAGATAATTTCATCCACCTTAAATATTTTCACAATCTCAGCCAAAGCGGAAGTGTTGCCCAAATACACATCGCTTTCCTGCATTTGATTACCGGAGTTAACGAAACCGATAAAGCGGTTGCGCGCACCTGATTTTTCCAAAAGATTTAATACCCGTGTTGCCTCATCGCCCTCTCCCACAATAATGGTTTTGCGGTAATAGGCATCGCCAAAATTAACCGAACCCGATTTGAAGAAATAAACCAGAGAGCGGTAAAACACCATGGAGAAGGCCGCCCATCCTGCCCCCAAGATAATGATGGCTCTTGAGTTGCGCAGGTGTTCGGGTAAAAAAGCATACAGGCAGGCAATTACAATAGTACCTGTAAATATGCCCCGCAATATTTTGCCGGGATTATTATCAGCCCGGTAAACGCCATTCAGTTGGCAACAGCTTAACCAAATGAAAATATATGTCGGTACATAAACCAGCATCAGGTCGGCACCGTACTCACCGCCTGAAACATAGCGGTGGTTGAGTTCCCAGTAACGCTTGATGTAATATACTCCGCCAAAAATAATGGAGGCATCAAGTAAGGGTTTGGCAGCAGCAGCAGCAAAACGTTGCACCACAGCAACCAATGCCCTGAGGTAAATGGCAAAGTGGATGAGTATACTGAAGGAGTTGGCTAATGAGGCTGCATAATGTTTGCGCGCAAAAATGACCATGGCGTTGTAAAATACAAACACATAGTTTACGCTGGTTTTTTTAGTGCTTTCGCCTTTGTAGTGAATGATGGTGGTGTGCGGAAAATAGTAGTTTTTATAACCCGCTTTGGTTACGCGATACGAAAGATCAATGTCTTCTCCGTACATAAAAAAAGCCTCGTCCAACAAACCTATTTCATCTAACACGGTTTTGCGCAACATCATAAACGCACCGGCCAGCACATCTACCGGATGTGTGGTGTTGTTGTCCAGATAACCCAGGTGGTAGCGGCCAAATGTTTTTGAACGCGGAAACAATTTCGATAGTCCGAATATTTTGTAAAAGGCTACACCAGGTGTAGGCAATCCTCTTTTTGATTCCGGCAAAAACACACCCTTGCCATCAATCATTTTTACACCCACCGCACCGGCATCGGGTGTTTGATCCATAAAAGAAATCACTTTTGAAAAAGTGTCTTCTTCCACAACCGTATCGGGGTTAAGAAGTAAAATGTACTCTCCTAAAGCAGCACGAATGCCCTGATTATTTGCTTTAGAGAAACCTACGTTTTCCGTATTGGCAATCAGTTTTACATCGGGAAAGCGGCTTTGCACCATTTCAACCGAGCCGTCAACCGAGCGGTTGTCTACTACAAAAACCTCCGCATCAATTTCTGAACAAGCCCGCTTTACAGAGTGCAGTGCCTGTTCCAGAAAGAACTTAACGTTATAGTTAACAATGATTACGGATAGTTTCAAGCGCGCTATGTGTGTTATTGGGTATAGCAAAAGTAACAAATTATATGAACTTGGGTCGTGTATACTCCACAACACGGGTGTTTACAACTGTTTTTAATATTAGAAACTTATCTCGATATTTGAAAAAACTACTACCGGTGTCCTTACAGCAACATCCCGGCTTTCTGAGAGCTACTCGGCAACTACCCCTTTACTTTATAGGGGTGATGTTGGTTGCTTTTGTTTTCAGCTCCTGTGAGAGGAAAGAAGCAGAAACGACTTTCGGCATTGATACCACTCAATCCTATTCGCAACTGGACACATTAGAGCGGTCCATCAATGAGATTTTAATGTCCATTCCGCAGGGAAGTAAAGTGGGGGCAATTGATTCTTTTTTTGCTAATAAAAAACACATCCCGTTCTCACGCGAGCGCCACCTGGCTTATCGGGCAGCACATTATCTGAGAGATGAGCGTTTGATGCTGGCCCTCTCTGATTTGGATACGCTTATAGAAATTACAGAAAAAAATCCTTCCGCACAAAAAATATATGCCGAAGCCCTTTTTAACAAAGCCGATATTTTTATCCTGTTGGGGAAATACAATTTTGCCTACGAGTTTTATAGCAGAGCGGGAGAGGTTGCCAGAAAAACGAAAGACGCCTGTATCTCCTCCATGTTTGATTACCGCATTGCGATGGTGTTGTACCGCCAGGAGTTTTACGACAAGGCCATAGGTTACTTCAACAGGGCCAAAAGTTCATATTTGGCGTGCGACAGCTCATTTATTCCCATGTTCAGGGTGCAGGAGATTTATGACAACATTGGTCTTTGTTACTTTAAACAAAAAAAATACGATTCAGCGCAGCTGTATTACGACAGTACTCTGGCCTATATAAACAATATGCCGTCTGCCACGCAGCTTACCTCTGATATGTTAAACTCGGCCCGTTCTGTGGTGTATGTTAACCAGGCGCAGTGCCTGTTGTACCAAGGTGATACGCTTGCGGCACTTGCTGCGTATAAAAAAGGAATTACACCGGTAGCCAAGACCAGAGAGAAAATTTTTACTGCGAGCGCGTTGTTGAGAGTATCTGAAGTATTCGCGGCACTCAACCAACTCGATGAAGCAGAAGCAAGCATTGCTGAAGCAGAGGAGTTGCAACAGCAAACGGGTGTTGCTTCAATAAAAAGAGATTTGTACAAAGCCCGTTGGAAATTAAGTTTGCTCAAAAACGAAAAAGACAAAGCGCTGCAATACGCAAAAGCGTATTGGGATTTAAAAGACTCCATATTGATGGAAGAAAAAGAAACGCAGGCCAACAGCATTAATTTGTTTATGCAGGCGTTTGAGTACAACGAACGGGAAACCGAACTTGTGGAGGAAGGCAGAAGTCGTGAGCAACGCCTGTTGTTGTCAGTAATTATAGCCATTGCTGCGTTTATAGCCACTATGATTTCTCTGTTCTCGTGGATGAAATCGCGCAAACAAAACAGACAGCTGTTGTTGTTGAATGAACAAATTGCCGACCAGAGCAAAACCACCAAACAAACCTATGAGGATCTGAAGTTGCTTGACCAAACAAAGGACCGCATTATGGGAATTGTTGCGCATGATTTACGCAATCCCATTTCGGCCATTTATTCCATGGCTACACTTTTGAATGAACAGGCCAAGGAGCGCAACGATGAAGAGGAAATTCAAATGACCAACCTCGTGCGCACAGCTTGTGAGGGTTCGTTAGAGTTGATACAAGAGATTATGATGGTGGCCGACCTTCAACACAACAAAGGTTTTGTGAAGAAAGAACGTGTACGAATTAATGAGTTTGTTGATTCTACAGTAAAACTCATTCGGTTTAAGTCGGCAGAAAAAAGGCAGACCATTCAAATGATTTTGCCGGAAAATGAACAGGAAATAATGATGAGCCCCGATAAAATGCGCAGGGCATTGAGTAACCTGCTGGTAAATGCCATCAAGTTCAGTAAAGACGGAAGCAATATTCTGGTGAGATCAGAAGTACAGAATAACCACTGGATAGTGTCGGTTAAGGACCAGGGCATTGGTATACCCGACCACATGAAGAGTCAGATTTTTGAAACCTTTACCAAAGCTAAACGCGCAGGTACATCAGGAGAGAAACCATTCGGTTTGGGCCTATCTATAGTAAAACAAATTGTAGAAGC
>DATGWX010000158.1:0-6946 GCA_035299275.1 Bacteroidia bacterium | reverse complement strand
CAACACCCGCAATCGCTTTTTTTAGTTTCTTTTCCTTTTTTATCAATGATGCGAATGAGGCGCCCCCGTTCATTGTAATGAAAGGTCCATTTTAAATGACCCTTGCGGTATTTTTCCTGCTTGATTAATTGTCCTTTCTCGTTGTAGTATTTCCAGGTACCCCTGGCCAGTTTATTTTTGAACCGGTTTTCGAGTTTCAGTTGTCCGTTGGAGAAGTAGTACCGGTGTTTGCCGTTAGCTAAAGAGTCGTTGCTTTGTGAAAAGGAACTAAGACCTGTTCCCAGCAGAAACCACAAAAGAAAAATCCGCACATACATCATTCCAGAGAAATGAGTACCTGATTTTTTTCTACTTTATCCTGAGCGGCCACAGCCACTTTTTTGATAACGCCTGAGCCGGGTGATTTGAGTATGTTTTCCATTTTCATGGCTTCAAGTACCAGCAAAGGTTCGCCCTTTTCAATGGTTTGTCCGGCTTTTACCAGCACACTTAAAACCATGCCGGGCATGGGGGCTTTAATGTCATTCATCTTGGCCGCACTCAGATTATCCATACCCAGTTGAGCCAGCAATTGGTCAAAATGATCTTTTACACTTACCTCTATTTTTTTACCGTTTATTTTTAAAGTATGCAGTTTAGTTGTTTCATCACTGCCCAACAACTCTACGTGGTACGAGCCATGGTTAAACAACACATGCCGGGTGCCATCAGGAAGCAAAGCCACATCTATATTGGCGGCCTCATTGTTGATGAACCACTGATCTTCTTTTTTTTCGATAGAATATTCTTTTCCGTTGACGAGCGCCTTGTACATAACTTGTAATCTTAAACGATTTGTTCCTTCTTTGTGAGCGGTTTCAAATTAACAACCAAAACATGAGATACGGAACACTTTTCATTATTTATACGTTTTTGCTGCTTTCTGCCTGCCACACACCAAAGCAAACAAAACCTGCAGCAGCTCCCGTAACAATAGAGGAAGTGGCTGAAGAGGTTTCCTCCGAGGGAAAAGAATACCAACCATCAGCCAAAAGGGTACATGATTTATTGCACACCAAACTGGAGCTGAGTTTCAATTATGAAAAGAAGGAGGTAAACGGTATTGCTACCTTAAGTTTCAGGCCATATTTCTATCCCGCTGACATACTTGAGTTGGATGCTAAAAATTTTGAACTCAAAGAAATAAAACTATTGCGTGCTGACGGTAAAAGAGATTCTTTAGCGTACAGTTACAACAATAAAAAAATCACCATTCAGTTAGACAGAAAATACCGCAATAACGAAACGTATACGTTGCGTATAGTGTACACGGCATTTCCTGAACGAAACAGTGCCAAAGGCTCAGCTGCTATTACGGATTCGAAAGGGCTATACTTTATTAATGCTGACGGTAAGGAAAAAGACAAGCCCCGTCAAATATGGACACAGGGAGAAACGGAGTATGCCTCTTGCTGGTTCCCCACCATTGACTCACCGAATGAAAAAATGACGCAGGAAATTTATCTTACCGTAAATGAAAAAGACGTAACGCTTTCCAACGGTGAGTTGATGTATTCCAATTTTAACAAAGACGGCACCCGTACCGATTGCTGGAAGCAGGATTTACCCCACTCACCTTACCTTACTATGGTAGCGGTGGGGCCGTTTACTGTAACCAAAGAATTGTGGCGCGATAGTGTGGAAGTGAGTTATTACCTGGAACAACAATACCAGCAGTATGCCCGACTTATATTTGGCAATACCCGGGAGATGCTGGAATTTTATTCAAAAAAGCTGGGTGTAAATTATCCCTGGAAAAAATTTGCGCAGGTAGTAGTACGCGATTTTGTGAGCGGTGCCATGGAGAATACCGGTGCTGTGGTTCACGGAGAATTTCTGCAACACGATGCCCGCGAACACATTGACGACCCGCACGAGGATGTGATTGCCCATGAGTTGTTCCATCATTGGTTTGGCGATTTGGTTACTGCTGAATCATGGGCCAATTTACCTTTGAACGAATCGTTTGCGACTTACGGGGAATACTTGTGGATTGAACACAAATACGGGAAAGATGAGGCCGATTTTCATCAGTTGCTCGATTACCAGCAATATATGGGGGAGAGCATGAGAGAGAAAAAACGGATGATTCGTTTTTACCACAAAGATCCCAACGATATGTTCGATAACCACAGCTATCAAAAGGGTGGTTTGATATTGAACATGTTGCGAAACTATGTGGGCGATGAGGCTTTCTTTAAAGCCTTGCAGCTTTATCTTACCCGTCATAAATTTTCAACTGCCGAAATGCACCAGCTGCGTTTATGCTTTGAAGAAGTAACAGGCGAAGATTTGAACTGGTTTTTTAATCAGTGGTTCTACGGTAAAGGGCATCCGGATTTGGAAACGTTTTATACCTGGCTGCCTGAAACCAGAGAGGTAAAATTGACGGTGCTGCAAAAACCAGGATCTGAGGATACGAATTTTTTTCGTATGCCGGTGGATGTAGATTTTTGTGTGAAAGGTAAAGTAACCCGCGGACGTGTATGGCTGGAAGGAGAAAGGGCCGTTTATCGCTTTAAGCTGGATACAGTTCCTGATTATGTGCTGGCAGATCCGGAGCGGGTATTGCTGTGTACGCGCAATGATGTACGTACAATGCAGGAATGGTGGAATGTTTACCGCTTGCACGCCTCCGCACTTATTCGTTTGCAGGCTTTTCAGCAACTGCATCCTGAGTGGACCAATGATTCTTTGCAACGCATCTCTCTGGCTGCAGCAATCAAAGATCCCAGCTGGCACCTGCGCCTTGAGGCACTCGATGTACTGGGGCAAACCAAGGCAGCTACCATTCAGAAATACCGCAGCCAACTTACAGAGATGGCTGTAGGAGATCCTTATGCAGGTGTGCGTGCCACAGCATTTTACACACTTAAGAAAATTATTCATCCTGATATGAAAACGTTGTTGCTGGCAGGTACCAATGATTCAGCCTACTCCGCGGCAAGTGCTGCATTATATGTGTTGGCCGAGTTATCACCTGATACGGCAACACTGATTGCGCGTCTGAATAAATCTGTTCGGAGTCCGTATATGCGTCCGGTAGTGTCAGAGATTTTATCAAAACACAGTAAGGAAAACGAACAACTATTTTTTGAAGAAGTATATGCCAAGAATGATATCAACTCATTTTTCTATTATAGTTTTTATTTGTTACGTCAGCAGGGAGATGCGTTGGAGCAAGGTGTTCGCTTCTTAGAAAAGGCAGCACAAGGTGATAGCAAAGGACTAATGCCGATGGTATTGTCAGGGAACATATACCAATTGCAGGAACGTATGGAAAAAGAAATTCAGCAACACAAAGCTGATTTGCAAAAACTAAAAGAAGGAGATGCGCAGTACCTGATTGTGAAAGAGAAACTTCGCGTGGCCGAGGAATACAGCAACAGGTTATTGAAGATTAAGGTAGGGTAGTTGTTAATTAAGAAGTTCCATGAACTTCTTTTAAGGTAGCATCATGCAGAATATAGTATCTATGGGCTAGGCCACTGATATGTTTCTGCTGATGGTTTGTAATCAGAATGCCTTTGTGATAAGCTGCGTTATTTATATCATTTTTGAGTTGCTCAACCAGTATAGGTGACAACTTATTGAATGGCTCATCTAATAACGTAAACATAGAGGGCTTATCTAATATCAGTTTCGTTTCCAGATACCTTAATTCTCCACCAGATAAGTCAGCTATTTTGGCGTTTATCAGCGGTTGTAAAAAAGGGTCTTGTAAGAAGGCAGACGTTAGTTGCTCTCCAATAAACGTAGACACAGCTTTATGTAAACGCAATTGTGAAGGGATAAAAGGATGTTGAGGCAGGTAAGTTATTGTGTGAGGTAATGTATAAGGTTTATTGCAAGGCGTACTGTTAATGCGGATGAATTTTTGATCAGCAGGCAAAGTTCCGAAGATAATTTTGAGCAAAGTAGATTTGCCAGTTCCGTTGTTACCTGTAAGAGAAATTATTTCTCCTGAGTTAATCCTAAGATAAATATCAGCAAGAACTTTTTTACCTCCGATTGTTTTTTGTACACTGTCTATTTCAATGCAGTTAATCATAAACAGAAGAGGGAATAAATAATTACAACGATAGATAAATTGACGACTATCGTAAACAACCACAGTTGTAGTTTTGTTGTACTCAGGTTTTGGTAAAACACATAAGTGTTTTGATGCAGCAATTCTTTATACAACAGGCTGAGCAATGAGCCACCTGTTCCCCAACAAAGCAGAAACATATCAATAAAGGAATGGAAAGCAAGTGTTGCCATACATGCGGACAGACAAAAATTGACCTGACAAGTCGTTTTATAGAATTGGTAAAGAACCGGTAATTTTGAAACTGAAGGCATACTCACTCTCAGCATTTATAATGCCACTGCTTTCATCAGGTAGGTAAGTCTTCTTTTTTGCTTTGTTCTGTATAAATGTGTTCTTTCAACCAATCTGCTATATTCCGGTGGTAGATAACAATCAGGTATCCAGTCAATGTTTTTACAATATATAGAACAAGCCACCCTGTTGAGGGTTTGTCTCCAAACTTGCCCGAGAGCGATTCTTCTTGAAAAAATACAATTATTTGATTACATAACATAGGCAGACTATCAACAAAGAGATACCCCCCGATTATTATGGCAACGAAAGAAAGTAATTTCTCGCCATTCATATTCCATCCTATTCTTTCACCCTCTTCAAAACCTTCTTCAAGTCTCAGTTTAGCAATTAGTCGTTGAGGCTTTAGAATACATATATTTATTACCGCAAGATATAAAAGAACGGTAAGGACAATTGCTCCTGCAATCATGTAGATTATCTCTGCTTCATATCCGTAACCAAATACCGTGAATATACCAGCAAAAGATTCAGGTAAAACTAACACGGATTCAACAATTAAAAAGATACCCAGTATCTTAAAAAACAGTAGCCAAAACGTTTTGATGGTCATATGGTATAGATTAGTTTAAAGCATTTTGTTCAATATAAAGTCGGGCCTCCGCTTGCGTCATTGCAGCAAAGTTTTGGTAGCGCTCATGTACGTCAATAATTTCTTCGAGTGCATCAGCGACTAACTTTTTGTTTTCCCATGTATTCAGATTTTCGATTACCGTTGAAAGGCAGCCTTTTTTGTAAGCGATTTGTCCGAGTACATGAACCAGTGTATTTCTTACGCGGGCAGTTGTATCAAATTGCAGTTCTTTAAGCAGCGGTAAAATATCCTGAGGATACTTTCGACCCCTAAGTTCAATACCATGACAAATTTCTCTGCGAATTTCTTTATCGGGATGGTGGAGGTAATTTTTCGCCCAGTTAAGCACGGGCCTAGGGTTTACTTCACCTGCTTTTTTGATAGACCCGATAACGGCATTGCGTGGGGAATGGTGTTCATCAAACAGCCCTTTGTCAAAAAGATGTTTTACACTTTCGAAATTCTTTTTGGCCACTTCGCCTGCCGCATTGATGGCCGTTTGCCGTACTTTGAAATTATCGTGTAACGAAAGTTGCCCAAGGCAGCTAATGATTATCCCTTTCAGGTTTTCATGGGCAAAGTAGATTCTCCCAATGGCGATATAGGCTGTCTTTCGGATATAAGTATCCTCGTCAGAAAAATAATCAATGATTTGCTGAAGCCTGTTGCTGCGTAGTGCTGAAAGAATAGACTCGTTTATCTCAGCAACACGCTTTTCGCGTTCAGACTTCGGCAAATCATAAAAGGCCATTGACGTTCTTTATTTTTCCAGATTGGATTTGATATTGTTCAATCCCTCCTGCATTTTGCCACCAATCATTTCATCCATGTTCATGAAAAGACACATGAAGTTGAAAGGGTAAGGCATGCTGCTGCTAAAATCATTGATAACCTTGGTGTGGGTTTCATCAATGGCTTCAAATTTTACTATGTTGATGGCCTCCCCATCCATGGGGGTAATGAAATGTATTTTGTAATCAATTTCTTTGTTGGGAGTAATGGCTGTTATGGTTTGCTCTCCTTGTCCGTTAGGTTCGCTGTTCCAGGCCCATACCGAACCAACTTCTCCGTCAGTTCCTCTAAATTCGTTTTTAGTAGCCGGGTCAAGTTTTGACCAGGCGTTAAAATCAGGCTGATGCTTGTTCATTCGAATGTAGTCGAACACTTCCTGAACAGGTCGGTTGATAGTTACCTCCTTGGTTAAGGAGTAAGATTTTTTCACAAAGAGTGCAGTAATCAGCACTACTGCAATCAGTGCAGCAATACCCAAAAGTAGTCGTTTCAAAATTTTCATAAAGGTTTAATTAAGAGAACGAAAATAATATTACCGCACTAAAGTTACGGTGCCATTCAGGATTATTTTTTTATTTCCTACCAGTTCTCCGCGTATTATCCATACGTAGACATCCTGTTCGCAGGGCTTGTCTTTGAAGCGACCGTTCCAGCCCGCATTTCGGTCAGTGGTTTCAAACACCAACTCACCCCAGCGGTTATATATCTGAAATTTGTAGTCGTCAGATTGAAGGCCCATGTACTCCGGTTTAAATACATCGTTCAGTCCGTTATTGTCAGGGGTAAATGCGGTAGGTACATACACTTCTCCTTCAGCAGATACACTGATGATTTTTGTTTGAGTAGCCGTATCAGCACAACCTATTTTGCTTTTCACAATCAGGGTAACATCAAAGTAGCCGGTATCAATTAAAGTAGCCCGGGCCAGTTCATTCGTGTCGGTCCAAACTATCTGCCCTTTTTTATTTCTAATGAACCATTGGAACTGCGTGGCGTTGAAGGAAAGGCTTACCAAATCAACGGTGGCATCAGGCAAAAATACTTCTTTAGGGTTTACACTAAAGTTGGCAATGGGTGGTTCATCAACAATAATATAATCTACCTTGGTGGTATCGTCAATTCCTCCCGGTCCTGTAGCAATAAGCATTACGGTATAC
>DATGWX010000157.1:0-8232 GCA_035299275.1 Bacteroidia bacterium | reverse complement strand
TCACTTGAAGAAGCTGCACAGCACATCTTTGCCGCATTACGCAAGTTAGATACCCTACCTGTTGACCTGATAATAGCTGAATTAATGCCCGATGAAGGCTTGGGAAGAGCCATAAATGACCGGCTTCGCAGGGCTGCTGTTTAGTTTACTGCACAACTTACAAATTCTCCACAAACCCCTTCTAAATCAAAATAATATTTCTATTTTTGTAACATGAATAAAATAACTGCCTGTTTATTTTCTTTTTCACTCTTGCTTACTGCAGGGTGTTCTCAGGCTATGGCGGATAATACTGTAGAGGAATCAACTTACACCGTTGCCGGAGATTTTGACATCCAACTAAAACTCTATCCGAATCCCTTTAAAAATACGCTTGAAATTGACCTGAACAATAACGGATCTGTTCACAGTGTAGAAATCCGCTTTGTTAATCTGATAGGTAAAGAAATGGACAGCAAGTTCAACCTGCCTGTTAACAGCATGTCTGAACACTTTGAATTAGATGTAAAGCCCTTACCTGCCGGAGTTTACTTCATGGAAGTAACTGCTAAAAGTGCTAACGGAAGCGTGCAGAAATTTACCCGCAAAGTAACCAAACTCTAGGCCTCTCCTCTTCCGATAAATTTGCTATAAAATGAGTTGCGAAAGCGCTACTTTTGCAGCTACATGAAGTACATCCGCAACTTTTGCATTATAGCCCACATTGACCACGGTAAAAGCACCTTAGCCGACCGTTTACTTGAATACACCAATACCGTAAGCAAACGTGATTTGCAAGCTCAGATATTGGATGATATGGATTTGGAACGCGAACGTGGTATCACCATAAAAAGCCATGCCATACAAATGGATTATGTTTTGGACGGACAGGCATACACCTTAAACCTGATTGACACCCCGGGACACGTTGACTTTTCTTATGAAGTTTCCCGCTCTATTGCTGCCTGCGAAGGTGCTTTGCTTATTGTAGACTCATCACAGGGGATTGAGGCACAAACCATCTCCAACCTTTACCTCGCCATTGAGCAAGGACTGGAAATAATTCCTGTACTCAATAAAATTGACTTACCCAGTTCAATGCCTGAAGAAGTGAGCGACCAAATTGTTGACCTCATCGGATGCAAACGAGAAGATATTTTACGGGCCAGCGGAAAAACAGGAGAAGGTGTGCATGAAATTTTGCGTGCCATTGTAGAGCGTGTTCCTGCCCCTAAAGGCAATCCTGATGGACCTTTAAAAGCGCTTATTTTTGATTCCATGTATGATTCCTTCAGAGGAATTATAGCTTACTTCCGCATATTTGACGGAAGAATTAACAAGAATGACTTGGTCAAATTTATGGCCACAGAGAAAACATACTTTGCCGATGAAGTAGGAATTTTACGTATAGCCAAAGAAGTACGTAAAACCATTGAAGCCGGTGATGTAGGTTACATCATTACCGGAATAAAAGAAGCCAAAGAAGTAAAAGTAGGTGATACCCTTACCCATCCGTCTAATCCCTGCGCTGAAGCCATCAAAGGATTTGAAGATGTAAAACCGATGGTATTTGCTGGTATTTATCCGGTAGACACCGATGATTTTGAGGAACTGCGGGAGTCCATGCTGAAACTACAGCTGAATGATGCCTCACTTACTTTCGAACCTGAAACATCGGCTGCTTTGGGTTTTGGTTTTCGCTGTGGTTTCCTGGGTATGTTACACATGGAAATTATTCAGGAGCGGTTGGAGCGTGAATTCGGTATGACTGTAATTACTACTGTTCCCAACGTATCTTACCATTGCTACAACAGAAAAGGAGAAATGACTGTGGTAAACAACCCCTCAGAATTACCCGACCCCAGCCACATCGACCGCACAGAAGAACCTTACATTTCAGCCCAAATTATAACCCGTACAGATTACATCGGACCTATTATGTCTCTTTGTTTGAACAAACGCGGTATACTTAAAAATCAAACATACATAACAGCCGACCGTGTTGAAATGAACTTCGAAATGCCGTTAGCGGAAGTAGTATTCGATTTCTTCGATAAACTAAAATCAGTTTCACGCGGTTATGCTTCATTCGATTACCATCCTATCGGTTACCGTGGATCAGATTTAGTAAAGCTGGACATTATGCTTAACAAAGATGTGGTAGATGCTTTATCTGCTATCATTCACCGCGATCGTGCCTACGATTGGGGAAAACGCATTTGTGAAAAACTGAAAGAATTAATACCGAGGCACCAGTTTGAAATACCGATTCAAGCTTCCATAGGAGCAAAAATTATTGCACGTGAAACCATCAAAGCTATCCGAAAAGACGTTACTGCAAAATGTTACGGAGGAGACATTTCACGTAAAAGAAAACTGCTCGAACGCCAGAAGGAAGGTAAAAAACGCATGAGGCAGGTAGGAAGTGTAGAAATACCACAATCGGCATTTATGGCTGTATTGAAATTAGATTAGAACCAACAACACAGTCCGATTTTACGGCCTTAAAATTTATACCACTATGCAAATACTCAACGGAAACGAAGTAGCCAAAACACTTAAACAAGAAATTGCGAAAGAAGTAAGTGCACTTAAAAACAGCGGAAAGAAAGTTCCGCATCTGGCGGCTGTATTAGTGGGTAATGACGGGGCCAGCATGACCTATGTAGGCGCAAAGGAAAAGGATTGTAAAGAAGTGGGCTTTGATTCCACAGTGTTGAGGTTTTCTCCTGAAACTACGGAAGATGATTTGCTCAAAGTTATTCATGACCTGAACACTAACCCTGATATTGACGGATTCATTGTTCAACTTCCTTTACCAAAGCATATCAATGAAAAAAGAATAACTGAATCTATCGATTACAAAAAGGATGTAGACGGCTTTCATCCCATGAATGTGGGACTTATGTTTAAAGGACTACCCTGCTTTTTACCTGCTACTCCCTTCGGCATTATAAAATTGTTAGAGCATTATAAAATTGAAACGAACGGGAAACATTGTGTAGTTATAGGAAGAAGTGATATTGTAGGAAAACCAATGAGCGCCCTGATGCTTCAAAAGAACTGCACAGTTACCGTTTGCCACAGCCGCACGGTAGACATAGAAAAGCACATTCAACAAGCCGATATTATTATTGCTGCTGTAGGTATTCCCGAGTACCTAAAAGCAAGCATGATGAAAGAAGGAGCCGTGGTAGTTGATGTAGGAATAACTCGTGTTGATGACCCCGCTTCACCTAAAGGATACGTTTTGAAAGGAGATGTGGCATATGAAGAATGTGCCGCCAAGGCTTCATGGATTACCCCTGTTCCCGGTGGTGTTGGCCCCATGACACGTGTCGGGTTATTGCTCAACACCTTAAATGCGGTAAAGCTCAGGTAAGCATTTTCTTACTTATTTAATCATACTAACCGGTGTCAACCACCAAGTCACAAACCGAAAACATTCACCCCTCACTACCTGTAATGGAACATTTCTACACCATACAGGGAGAAGGGTATTACAGCGGACAAGCTGCGTATTTCATTCGTTTGGCAGGATGTGATGTGGGTTGCGTATGGTGTGATGTAAAAGAAAGCTGGGATGCTTCCATACATCCAAAATATTCAGTCGATGAAATAGTAAAATGGGTGACAGATTCAAAAGCCAGAATTGCTGTAATAACCGGAGGCGAGCCGTTGCTGCATCAACTGGATGAACTTACAACAGCACTGCAAGCAAAAGGTATACGCACGCATATAGAAACATCTGCCTCCTCGCCACTAAGTGGCACATGGAATTGGATATGCGTATCACCTAAAAAATTTAAAAAACCGTTGAATGAAGTTACCTTTACAGCACACGAGTTGAAGGTAGTGGTATTTAACAAATCAGATTTGGAGTGGGCCGAGCAACATGCACAACATGTAAGTAAAAACTGCCGTTTATATCTTCAACCGGAATGGGACAAAAAAGAGACTGTACTACCTTTGATTATTGACTACGTGAAACAACACCCGCAGTGGACCATCTCCATTCAAACCCATAAGTACATTAACATTCCTTAGTCACTATGGCTTAACTATTGCAAAGCAGCATAACATGAAACAAATCCTCAGCCTCTTTATCTTACTTTTCTCGGTAGTACTTCTTAGCCAAGCACAACCGCTGCCTGACGGAACCAGCAAATCAAAAAAGGCGCAGAAATATTTTGATGAGGCTCTGAACCATTATGCCATGCGCGATTATGCGCAGGCAGAACAAATCATTACCAAAGCCCTTAAAGCTGACCCCGACTTTATTGATGCCTTGTTACTTCAGGCAGATTTGAGGAGCGCAGCCGGTGATGCGGAAAAATCCATCAGCTTGTATGAAAGAATAATTCAACTGGAACCACGATTTTATGTTGCGTATTATTCTTTGGGGTTGGAAGCTTACCGTGCTGCTCAATACGAAAAAGCACTTCAGGCATTAAAAGGGTTTATGGAATTTCGCGGCTTGAAACCTTCGCAAGTAAACCAATCAAGATTTATTATGGACAATTGCCAGTTTGCCATTCGTTCCATAAAAAATCCTGTTCATTTTAACCCTATCAATCTTGACTCCAACATCAACACTGCAAGGGACGAATATTTTCCAGGAATTACTGCCGATGAACAAACCATTATTTTCACCCGCTTACTGGTAAAAGGCGGAGATGTAAACTCCAACAAAAAAAACACCTCCAACCCTTATATGCTCAACGAAGATTTTTACATGAGCAAAAAGAACAAAGCGCAAAACTGGTTTCCCGCATTTAACATCGGAGAACCGGTAAATACAACCGAAAACGAAGGTGCCGTAACCATCTCAGCTGACGGGCAATACTTATTTTTTACCGGCTGTAATCGTGAAGGCGGCTACGGAAGCTGTGATATTTATTTCTCTTACCTTGACGGTGATACCTGGACACAACCTCGGAACATAGGTGCACCCATCAATACGAACAACTGGGAATCTCAACCGTCCTTATCGTATGACGGCAAAACGCTTTATTTTGCCAGCAACCGCCCGGGTGGTTATGGTGACATGGACTTATGGATGAGTAAACTTGAAAACGGCAAATGGGGTACACCCGTTAACCTGGGAGATAAAATAAACACTGCACAATCTGAACAGTCGCCCTATATTCATAAAGATGACCAAACACTCTACTTCTCTTCCAACGGACACATAGGCATGGGAGATCTGGATTTGTTTATGGCCAGCAAACAAGTTGACGGAACATGGACCTACCCTAAAAATTTAGGCTACCCCATTAACTCCAATGATGATGAACTGGCTTTAACACTTTCAGGTAATGGAATAGATGCCTACTATGCCTCAGAGATGAAAGGTGGTAAAGGAGGACTTGACATTTACAAATTTGAATTACCAATCTCAGCCAGACCGCAGGGAATAAGTTATGTGAAAGGTAATTTCTACGATGCCGATAACAAAAGGAAGCTACGCGCAAAAGTTGAATTGATTGATTTGGCCACAGGCAAACCCTTGGTGGAAACTTATGCTAACCGTAAAACCGGTGAGTTTCTGGTATGCCTTCCGGCTAATAAAAATTATGCACTGAACGTAGCTCATGAAGGATACCTTTTTCATTCAGAAAATTTCTCCCTGATTAATTCACCTGCTTCACAACCATTTCTGTTAGATGTACCGTTAAAGCCCATCAAAGCAGGGCAAACTGTTGTGTTGAAGAATGTGTTTTTTGATACCGACAAGTTTGATTTGAAAGAAGAATCCAAAGCTGAACTCAATAAACTGGTTAGTTTGCTTCAAAGTAATCCGCTTACTAAAATTGAAATCAGCGGGCATACCGATAATCAGGGAAACAAGGCGAAAAACATTGCCCTGTCGCAAAACAGAGCAAAAGCCGTAATGGATTTCCTGGTTAGTAAAGGCATTGCTAAAGAAAGGCTAACAGCTAAAGGATATGCTGACGAACAACCCATAGCCACCAACAACGATGAAGCCGGAAGGGCGTTGAACAGAAGAACCGAATTTAAGATTGTAAATTAAAACAGTTCAATAATTCTTTCTACCGGCCTGCCTATAATGGCC
Source organism: Bacteroidia bacterium (assembly GCA_035299275.1). Lineage (GTDB taxonomy): Bacteria > Bacteroidota > Bacteroidia > UKL13-3 > UKL13-3 > JAGPCK01. Next base: position 2,177 of record DATGWX010000157.1, on the reverse strand, counting down.
TTGCCATCTTTTACCACAATAGGACGCTCTATCAATACCGGATGAGCAGAGAGTATTTCCAACCATTCTTCCTGAGTGTAAAACTTGCCTTCAAACTTTTCTACATACAAAGGCTCTTTCTTCCTCACCAACTGTTCTGCCTCTATCCCCAAATAATCCAATAATCCTTTCAACTCAGCAGGAGATGGCGGGTTTAACAAGTAGTTGACGGCTTCATAACGTTCTCCGTTTTCATCTAACAACTCCATGGCACTTTTGCATTTACTGCAATCAGGATTATAGTATATCTTCAACATGGGAGTAATTATATTTTAAGGTGCTCGTGGTTGTCGTACTTCTTCCACAAGTAAAATTCACGTGTAAAATTTATGTATTCCTCTGTAGGTGTTGTGTCACTTTTGTACATGAGTAAACTTTTCCTAACCAATGACTGAGCCTGCTTTGCCCAACACATCAATAACCTGTTGGGGGTTGCCCCTTCCCTGCCGGTTACTTCCATTATTTCACGTAGATACAATCCCGCCTGCTCACAATGTTCCATGAGTTCTTGTGCTTCAATCACCGGTAACACTACATAAAATTTACCATCGGTGGAGAGTAATTGCTGTACACCCTTCACCAACTCGTCAAAGGGTAAAAAATCAGCAAAACGAGCCTGGGCTCTTTGCACAGCGGGATGTTGCCGGTTGTTCCCTTTTGTTTTGTTGGCTGATTTATAAAACGGAGGATTGCAAACAATCAATTGGTAATTATTAACTGATAACGAATGAAATTCCTGAAAGGGTTGACAAACAGAGGTAAGTCGATTATGCCAAAATGAACGCGCAAAATTATCTGCAGCTTGGTTTGCTGCATCACTATCCACCTCTACAGCTTCAATCATGGCCTCTGAAAATTTCTGAGCCATCATTAAGCTAAGTAAACCTGTTCCGGTGCCTATATCCAACACCTTTCCTACTCTCAGCTTATCATCCACAAAACAACCTAACAATACTCCATCAGTGCCCACTTTCATAGCACACTTATCATGTTCTATACTGAATTGTCTGAAGTAAAAAGGCTTACTCATGATGATAAGGCTCGCCTTTAATGATGGTAAACGCCCTGTACAACTGTTCCAGAAAAATCACCCTGATAATCTGGTGCGAAAAGGTCATTTTGGAAAGCGACAATTTTGCTTGTGCGCGCTGGTAAACAGCATCAGAGAAACCATACGCTCCACCTATTACAAATACAATGGATTTTGTTTGCAGTTGCCACTTTTCCAGTTGAGCAGCAAACTGAACAGAGTTGAATTCTTTGCCTTTATCGTCCAGTAAAATCAAAAAATCTGCAGCTGATAATTTACGAAGTATGTGCTCTCCTTCTTTTTGTTTTACCTGTTCTGCTGTAACGGAGGATGTCTTCTTAACAGCTTCCACCGTGTGTAAGGTAAATGACGTATAATGAATCAACCTTTCGGCATACTCCGTTATACCTTTGTCAATAAAAGGGAAAGTGGTTTTACCTGTAACCAGTAAAGTTACCTTCACAGCAACGCTTATTCAGCCGGAGTATCTTTCTTTTTCCTCGGCTCTTTCTTTTTGCCGATGATAATTTTGAGTTGCTCTTCTCCTTCTTTGTAATCAACATCGATGGTATCACCTTCAGCAATCTCAGCCTTCAGCATCTCCTCTGCAATCGGGTCTTCGAGGTACTTCTGAATGGCTCTGTTAAGCGGACGGGCACCAAAATCCGGATCAAATCCTTTATCAGCCAAAAACACTTTGGCCTCTGTCGTCATTTTGAATTTGTACCCCATTTGTTCTATGCGCACAATCAATTTCTGCAAAGAGATATCAGCAATGGCCAAAATATCTTCTTTGTTCAGAGAATTAAATATAATCACATCATCAATACGGTTCAAAAATTCAGGTGAGAAGAAACGTTTTAAGGCTGTTTCTATCACGCTTTTCGAATGACCGTCTTCACCGTCTTTTTTACTCTGTGTACCAAAACCAACACCGCCACCAAATTCTTTTAACTGGCGTGAGCCAATGTTCGATGTCATAATGATGACTGTGTTTCTGAAATCAACTTTGCGTCCGAGGCTATCGGTCATAAAGCCTTCGTCCAATGCCTGAAGCATGAGGTTGAATACATCCGGGTGAGCTTTCTCTACTTCATCCAACCGAATA
>DATGWX010000156.1:0-2229 GCA_035299275.1 Bacteroidia bacterium | reverse complement strand
CATTAAAGGTGGTGTCTACGTAAACTCACTTGAAGCAAAAGAATTGTTTATGTCGCGCAACAAAACCGTTGACATCAAATTTGCCGGATTAAACTATGCCAGCATTGCTGATTCAACTGTGAAACTGAGCGATGATGATTTGAAAAAATACTTTGACAAAAACATCAGCAAGTACAAGAACAAAGAGCGCAGCCGCAAACTTGAATTTGTGGTGTTTGATATTTTCCCTTCGGGTGAAGACAGTGCCAATGCGCAGAAATGGGCAGAGAGCCAGGTAGAACTTTTCCGCAATGCAACCAACGACTCAGCCTTTGTTGCTTCAAACAGCGATGCTCCTTACGACAGTACGTTCAAAGGTCGCGGTCAATTACCTCCATCTGTTGAAGACCTGCTGTTTAATGCAGAAAAAGGTACAACGGTGGGTCCTGTAAGTGACAATGGTTCATTCAAAATTTACAAACTTTCGGCAGTACAAGCTGATGGCCCTTTCCAAATGAAAGCCAGTCACATTTTGTTCAAAGTAGAAAACAACGACACTGCAGCTGCGGTAAAAAAAGCTAACGAAGTATTAGCTGAAATTCGCAAAGGTGCCAGCTTTGAAGCTATGGCCGCTCAGTATGGAACTGACGGAACTGCTCAACGTGGCGGAGACTTGGGTTGGTTCCAGGAAGGCCAGATGGTAACAGAATTTAATGATGCTGTTAAGCGCGGAAACAAAGGCGATATGTTTGTGGTAAAAACTCAGTTCGGTCCACACATTGTAAAGGTAACTGAAAACAAAAGCAACAGAAAAGTGCAGGTAGTTACTGTGGAACGTAAAATTGAAGCCGGCAGCAAAACTGTACAGGCAGCCTACAACAAAGCACAACAGTTTGCCGCAGCCAGCCGCACTGCCGAAGACTTTGACAAAAACTCCACTGCTAATAATTACACCAAACGTTTAGCTGAGTCAATAAAAGAAAATGACCGCACTTTACCCGGTATTGAAAATTCCAGAGAAGCAGTTCGTTGGGCTTACCGTGAAGAGGCCTCACGAGGTGATGTATCAGAAGTATTTGAAGCCGGTGATAAATTTGTAGTAGCTGTGTTAAAAGAAATGCGCGAAAAAGACAAAGCCAGCTTTGACGATGTAAAAACTCAGGTTACACAAGACGCTACCAAAGACAAAAAAGCAGAAATCATCACAGAAAAAATTACTGCCGCTTTAGCACAAACAAAAGATCCGGTTGCAATAGCCGTTAAGTTGGGAACAGTAGCCAATGATGCCGCTAATCAAACTTTTGAAAATGCCAATATCCCATACATTGGTATGGAGCGAGGTATACTGGGTACAGCATTTGGTTTGAAAGCCAATGTACTATCAGCCCCTATTAAAGGTGATAACGGTGTATACGTAATTCTGGTTACTAAAATAAATGACGTAAAGGCACCAACAGATATGAAGGTTTTCAAGGATGAGTTAATAAATCCGTTAAAATCCCGTAGTGAGTTTGAAGCCTTTAATGCCATGAAAGAACTTTCTGAAGTGAAAGACAACCGTTACCGTTTTTATTAATCTCTTGGGTAGCGAAGAACATATTTTCAGTTACACCTCACACAGAACCGAGTCCTCAAAACTCGGTTCTGTTTTTTATGAAACTGCCGGAAACGGTGATACGGCCCTTCTTTTAATTCACGGTTTTCCGTTTGACAGAAGGTTGTGGTACAAACTGGTGCCCCTGCTCAAAAATGTTACCCTCATTTTGCCTGATATGCCCGGTGTGGGCAATTCAACTATTGCAGGTGATAGCGCTTCAATGGAAGATTATGCCGAAGCCATGATTGCTGTGCTGGACCAACAAAACATTTCGCATTGCCTGGTAGCCGGTCACTCCATGGGCGGTTATGTGGCCCTGGCTATGGCTGATTTATACCCTGAACGCATCAGTGGTTTAAGTCTGGTGCATTCCAGCAGCTATGCTGATGATGACGAACGCAAGGCTAAAAGAGATCAGGTATTAAATTTTATAGCAGCAAACGGAGCACAGGCATTTACACAAGCATTTGTACCCGGTCCGTTTGCACCCGACTACACCAACACTCCTGAAATTGAGACTTTAATTAAGTGGGCAGATGATTGCACTGCCGAAGGATTAATAGCGGCCGTGAAAGCCATGAAAAACAGGCCAGATCGTTCATACGTTTTAGAGCGACTGAATGTACCTGTTCAATTTATTGTGGGCGAAAAAG
>DATGWX010000155.1:0-2662 GCA_035299275.1 Bacteroidia bacterium | reverse complement strand
CAATATGTAAACACGTATTGATAGCAGAGGAGATGTTACCCTACATACTAATTTCGTATTTGCTTTTGGTAAAACATTTAAATCAGGTAAGTTGAATATTCCGGTAAACGGCTACATTATTCCCAGTAAAAACGGAACCCGTGTTGGAGTATCTTTCGGATTTAATGCCAAAGAAAGGTACACGTTCAACGGCAAAGTAAAATAACCTTAATACAACACAATTATGAATTTATTCATCAACATCACCCGCAACATTAACCGTGGCATCAGTGTATTTATCTCTTTATTTTTACTTGTTATGATTTTTGGCGACCCCATAAAACCTAATTTAGAAGAAGCCGGAGCCATGTTGCTTTTCCCCGGTGGAGTTATAGCGGGTTTTCTGTGGGCCTGGAAAAATGAGCGCATCGGTAGTTTAATCTCTTTGGTAAGCCTGGCGCTCTTTTACTTGTACATGTATGTCAGTCGGGAAGGTTTTCCCGGAGGTCCGTATTCTCTGCTCCTCTCCTTTCCTGCTTTAATTTTTCTGGTTTTATCTTTTGTCTCACCTCAATCTTAATCCGTCAATGACCTACTATATTCAACTTATTTTCGAATTTGTACTTACACTATTCGCTATAGATTTTGTATCCGGCTTTGTTCACTGGGCTGAGGATACATTCGGTACAGAGCAAACTCCTGTGTATGGTAAATGGATTGCCGTACCCAATACCATTCACCATGAACAGCCTGCTGCATTCACTCAAAAAAACTGGTGGCAGAGTTCATGGGATTTAGCCTTGTGTTCAGCGCTTATTGCTTTGGCTGCGTGGTGGGGCGGTTGGCTCAGCTGGCATGTTTGGGTATTTTGTGTGTTGGGTGCCAATGCCAATCAACTGCATAAATACACACATGTGCCACGGGCTAAAATACCGTTACCTGTACGTTTGTTGCAAGACTTGCGTGTGTTTCAATCAGCAAAAGACCATGCGTTACACCACAGCGGAAAAAAGAACACGGCCTACTGTGTAATTACCCCTTACCTGAACCGGCTGCTGGATAGTATAGGTTTTTGGAGAGGCTTGGAAAAAATTATAGTTCCGTTAACAGGTGCACCTCGTAGAGAAGACCTGAACATAAAACCAATCACCTCAGCAACTGATTCACCATCGGAACATCATCTGTAAGAATGAAGTCGGGAGATTTTTCAATGGCAGATTCAGCATCACTTGTATTCACCACACCAAAGATGGAGACTTTTAATCCTGATGCATGAGCCGCAGCAACACTCTCTTTTGTGCAGGAGTTATTCCCCGTCATAATACCGGTGTAGCTGTTGGTATTAGCCATCTGAAAACGTTCCGTCACACTTCCGTTTATCATCAGGTTAAATCTGGAGTCCCTTTGTTGCATTAAATCAAAAAAAACATCGAAGTTGGACTCCAGATATACTTGTTCATATACCTGAAAACGGTCAATAAGTTGAGTGATACTTTGTACGTAAAGATAAATGTAATCAAGATACTCATCACTTGAACTGATATTGCAGGGCAGGTCAAGTTTATTATCCAACATGATAAACGGGATAAAATCAAGTGAAGAGCAATACTGGAAAAGTTCTTCTAAGGAAAGCAAATAGCTGTCGGAGTTTTTGTATTTACATGTCCGAAGTTCTTGGGCAGTGTATTGGTATATACAACCCGATAAATTGGTTTGAGTTTCGAGGTAATCGTCATGATATAAAAACAGCACTCCGTCACTACTCATTTGAACATCCACCTCTACACCTGATGCAGCATATAGTTCCAAAGCTTTCTGCACAGAGGCCATACTGTTCTCAGGAATAGGGTTGGCCGCAGTTCTCGGCCCGCACCCTCTGTGTCCTATTACAGCAATTCTGTCTCCGTTCAGGTTATTGATTTTCGGAGCCTCATCACGACAGGCAGTCATCAACCAAAAGGTTGAACAAAACAGAAGAAATTTGAGTGTTTTAAAAATCATATCCTATCCACAACTTTACCTGCGCTCCGTGTCCGTGCAATTTTAAATCCCCTGACGAGTAAAAGTTGGTTTGTGTTTCAGTATAAGTGCCGTACCCGAAAGTGTTGGCAATGGTGAGTCGCTTGGTGCGCCACATCCAGCCGTAGTTCAGGTAAACTTCATGCAATTGATACAAGCCTCTTCTGTCGTCAACAGGCGAGTGCGTTCCGTAAAGCAGGTTGCCGTAAGAAACGTCCACCACCATGCGGGTGTTTTTAATGTTCAGCGGAAATAATTTCCTGAAACTGATTTGCCCTCCTGTTCCACCGTAAGTCAGTTTGGCTACATTGATTAAAGGTGCTCGCAATGCAACGGCCACTTCATATGTAGGTAGGCAGTAGGCATATCCCACACCAGTCAATATTCCGTTAAATGTGTATTGAGATGTAAGTTCTACCCGGTGTTTCAGATTGTTTGCAGGGGAAGTAACCGCAGTATCTGTGCAAGCTTCGCCTTTAAACACTTCTCCAAATACATGGAACAGCGAAAAAAGTAAAATAAGGGTGATGAACCAATGTTTCATTTTCGGGTACAATTTAAGTGTAAACCGACACAGTTACTACTAATATGTGATTGCTAATCTGTATAACATGCGCTAATATTGAAAAAAATAATTATCCATGAAACAACAATTACTCTCTTT
>DATGWX010000154.1:0-6797 GCA_035299275.1 Bacteroidia bacterium | reverse complement strand
AATTAATAGCAGAAAATGATATTGCCGATGGCTGTAAAAATGCCTGTACAAAGCAGTTAACCAAAACAGCAAACAAGCCAGACCCACCAATCCCGTTGATAACAAAGCCTCCATATACTGGTTGTGCGGATTGTAACCCTCGTACCCTTTATCATTCCTGCGCGCATCGCCCATAAACATCCCCGACTCCCGGTAGCGTTCGTTTAGCAAGTCTTGAAAATCACCTGTTCCAACGCCCGCTATCCAGGCTTGTTGTTCCCTTACAATGTGAAGTGAATGCTTCCACAAAACCAGGCGCAAACTGCTTCCGCTGAAAGGGGTGTTGTAAACATATTTTCCCTGCTTCACTACAGAAAAATCCGTGTTCCACTCTGCTATATAACGTTTTAAAACAAATTGATCGGACAAAAGAAAAAGCGACAACAAGGCTACAACAGCCACTCCGCCCATCAGTAGTTTTTTCAATGACCAACGGGTAAAAAATTGTTGCGCTACGAAAAACAGAAGCAAAAGCATTAGCACCATTTTGGATGCGAGCAGGTACAGCATAACCAAAAGAAAAAGCAACACGGCAGCAAAAAGTAATTTATGGAGTTGCCACGAACTTCGGTTAAACCACAGCAGCAGTATAGCGAAGGCGATGTAGGCCGAGAAATAAATAGCATTAACCGATATGAATCCGGATAAGTTATGGTAAAAATAATACTCGGAACTACCCGTGTACTGGTGCAACACGTAAGCCCGCTGAAGACAATACAGGGCTGCGAGCAAAATACTTCCCACGTAACATTTGAATACTTTTTGTATAACACTATCCTCCACCTTTGATACAAAAGCAAATGAAAGCGGAAGCAAAAGAAATGTGAGTTTACGTTCAGCATAATGCCAGGCTTCCGTTGTATGGGTGCTGTTGCCTGTACTTAACAAATACAATCCGAAAAGCAACATGGGAACCCCAAAAACAGGTTGGCGGATATTGGATTTAAAATTTCGGGTTGAGCCTGTGAGTATGTTCACGATAAACACCATCGCCAGCAAAACATTGTTCAAAGGTACCGGCAAAACAAAGCTTGCTGATGCGAGCATCCATATCACTTGCCGGAGTGATGAGCTGTTATTGCTGTGTGGAAAGAAAGAGGTTTTCATACTTATCAATAACAGACTGCCAACTGAATTCAGAAGTTATTCTGCGTTTGTTCATCTCCAGTATTTCATTGCGCTTATTGGTGCTTAAAGCCGCCTCGATAGCCTCGCTTACCTCTGCTGCGTTACTGAAATAAAATGCTCCGTTTTGCAACACCGCTTTGTTAAACGGATTATCATGGGCACATATCAAGGCTCCTGAAGCCATGGCTTCCAGTAAGGAGGGATTAGTACCACCAACAGAATGCCCGTGGAAATAGACTTGCGAAAAATACCTGAGGTTATTTAAAAGCGAAATATCATACACCGCAGCCTGAAATAGTATACGGCTATTTCCGGCATACTTCCCTTTCATGTACGTTCCGAACTTGTTCTGGTGGTTACCGATAAGAACAAGCTGCTGAATTTTTGTCTGCTGAAGAAAGCCTTCTACCACCATTTCGATGTTGTTCTCGGGCTCGAAGCGGGCAATGAGCAAACCGTAACTATACGGATGCAACATCATTCCCTTCAACTTATTTTCATCAGGGTTTTGAAATAACTCGGCCCCGTAAGCTATATACACAGCTTGTTCCTGATATTTTTCTTTTAAGTAATCAGCAATGGCAGGTGAATCGGCAATGAGTAAATCACTGGATTTTACTGCCAGCTTTTCGGCCACATACAAAAAACGTTTTACTGCAGCACTGTATTTGGAACGTTTCCATTCCAGTCCGTCCATATTGGTAACTACTGCCGTTCCTTCAGGTAAAAGAAAGTACCACACGGAGCTACTGGTATAACCCAACTGGAGCAGCACATCAAAATTTCGCTTTCGGCTGTCACGTATGCAATTTAAATCGTACAAGAATTGCCCCGCAGTACCTATTTTATTTTCAGGATCTTTACAATGAATAAGTTCTGCACCGTTAAACTGCTTCTCCTTGTAAGGATGCAATGAAGAGCAATATACAGATACCTTATGCCCGCGTTGAACCAGCTCAACAGAAAGGTATTCTGCTAACTGCTCAAACCCTCCGTAATTATTGGGTATTCCGCGGGTACCAAGTATGCCTATTTTCATTAATGTTTGGCGGTAGAGCTGCCAAATATCTTGTTTTTAATTTTCACAGCGGGGTCATATATGCCGGCAAGAAAACGTTTAAAGTGCTCCTCTTTTCCCGGGTGCCAGTCCGTGGTGCGGGGTTTTTCTATGTGTACTTTATGTTCGCAATAGGCATACGAAGCAATGGAAGTTCTGTAAATTCCTTCCGGAAAATTGGTTACATCATATCCGTGCAAGGTGTAGTTACGTGTTTGCTGAATCACCATACGATTAAAAGGAACATCAATAGAAGTGCGCTCTCCGGTACGTAAATCTTCCAGTTTTAATTGTCCGCCATAAGCGGGTTGCCAATCTTTATTCAGGTACAACAACAGATTCAGGTTGCGGTACCAAGTGGGATGTAACGGATGGTAATTAAAATCAATGTGCATATCGAGAAAGCTCTTTTTCTTTCCCTGGTGTATTCCGCCACCGTGAAACTTCTTATCTACAAAAACATTTTCATTGGAAATAAAGCGGAGAAAATCTCCGAATTTATCTGATACCAAATCATCGTGTAATTCTTTCAGCAAAGGCGAAAGTTCAGCAAACTTTGATTTTTCGAATTTGTTTGCTGCAAAAACATAATCCCTGCTTTTAGTTTCTATATCAGGGATAGTATCATACAATTGTACTATTTTAGTTTCATCACAAAAATCATCAATCACCAGGTGAGGAAAAGGTTTGGCCAGAAGAAATTTTAATCTCAACGCTTCCTTTTCTTTCTCCAATCTTTCAAAATTAATCATGCTCCAATACTTTATTATAGGTTTTCCATGTCATCTCAGCAGCTTTTTCCCAATTGAATTCACGTTGTATTTTTTGCCTGAATTCTTCTTTCGCAGTGGCCTGAAAAGCCTGTTCAACAGCTTGTTTTACAGAACCCACATCTCCGGGATTGCAATAGTACGCAAAATCGCCAAAATATTCTCTAACGTCTCCCCTGTCGCCCACTACTACGTTACATCCCATACTACCTGCTTCCAGAGATGACAGACCTGTTGTTTCAAACCAACTGGGTAAAACATGCACTTTTGCTTTAAGATAGTATTTAAGCAATTCAGGTTGCGTGATGTGGTTGATAAACGTAACATTTTCATCGGCCTCTGCTTTGCATTGCTCTACATACTTTTGTTGGTTAACCGATGGGCGACCAATGAGCACCAGCTTATGACCGGTACCTTTTATTGCCCTGATTAGGTTGAGTTGATTTTTGCGTCCTTCTATACGTGCTACACAAAGTACTATATTCCTGGGCTCTTCATCCTGTGCAGTATAGTTGAACAGTTGACTATCCACGGCATTCGGCACAACTGCATAGTGCTTTTGAATACCGTAATCTTTAAGCAAGCGGTTGTATTCATTGGTTGAATTAGGCAGTAAATACGCGGCATGCTCAAGAATATACCGTATAGACCCTCTGTTGCCCATTGCAAAATATTTAAGGGTACTTATTTTATCTCCTTTCAGCCATTTTGCCGTTTTTTTTATGAACTCCATTGCATCATACGAAAGGAAACGACTGAGCAGCCCGATTACTCCGCCCCGATGGAAACGGTCGTACTCACGGTAATCTACATAAATGGTAGAAACCACATAGGGTAAGGTGGTACGCATTACATGGCCCAGTATATCCTCGCAGTCAATAATGTTAAAAAAGTGCAGTAGGTTATAGTCGCTGTAATTTATGGTTTCATCAGACAGATGAATATTAACCGTAACGCCCAGTTGGCGCAACGCCCGGGCAGTACCTTCTATCTGAACAGTATCACCACCCGATATAAGGTACAAATCGGTTCGGGCAATAAAGGCTACTTTCACTTCAAGGCTCCTTTCCTGTCAAAACACACAAAGGCCGTTGAGAATGCTATGCACCACAACACATACTCTACAATGTTGGTGATGTAACTTCCTGTAAACTGATAAATAAAGATGAAGAAAAATATGCAGGTGCGGTAGTAATTGGAGAGTACACGCGTTTTAAAAAAGAAGTAAAAAATTAATCCGAAACGAAAAATCAGCCCGGTAATTCCGAATATAGCAAGCGTTTCGCCAACAGCATTGGGAATCCGAACTACATCCAGGTCTCCCCAATAATCAAAATATTTTTTAACAATACCGTGGGCCAGCTCTTTTATTTGCCCTAAACCTGAGCCAAACCAAATGCTGCGTTCTTCAGCCACTTTCCATGCCAGCCAGAAAGATTCCGTTGTACGCCCCCGTGTGGAGGTATCTACTCCATAATAAATATTGTTGAGACGAATGAATACCGGGTTATTCGGAAACACAAAATACAGCACAAGAAAACCTACCAGCAGCGCAGTAAAAGAAACCACTAAAACACTCAGAAAATTACGTTTATAAAAAACTTTCTCCCAGTTAACTAAAAACATCATTCCGAAGGCAAACAACATGGCTCCGATTACCCCGAGTGACAGCGAAAGTACCAACGGTAAAATACTCATCAGCAAAATGGGCGTGGCATTTCCGGTGTATTGCTTAAAAAATATTTTCAGCAGGAAATAAATACTTACCGGTGCAAAAAGCAAGGAGTAGTAAGAGGCTTCAAACGTAAGTAAAGAGAGTCGGAAAAAATCTTCCACAGATTGCGTGAACTTGTTTTTGTACCACAACAACTCTTTGAAGGGGGTGAACAAAAGCAGCAAAGCCACCAGCGTAAACAGAAAGTTGAGCAGCAATATGTTTTTGTAAATGCGTCCGATGTGTCTATAATTATTAACGAAATAATAAAAGCAAACCACAAAAATGTATGTACTCAAAAATAGCAGGTTAGAAACAAGAAAGCTTTTCCATTGTACACCCAGAAGCAAATGAATAATGTTAAACGGAATAAGAACCAGAAAGAACTGGTAAAGCACCGGTTGCTTTTTTTGGTACACTATCCAGATGTAAAAAACAGGCGACAATATATTGGTGTACAACAAACCACCGGGCAAGCCGGCACAGTTAAAGAAAAAATACAGATACGAGAGCAGACTGTATTTACTAAGCTTTGCTTTTGAATTGCCCACCATATATTATGACGAAAATGCTTTTATCGCTTTGTTCCAATACACAAACTTAAACACAATTACAGCTCCTGCCAAAAATGCTATTTGCAGGTAAACGTGTGTAAGTAAGAATGAAGCGGTTAAAAACAAAGCAGGCACCACCGGTAACAGGGCATTCATCAGGCCGGTTTGGTTAAGCACTCGCTTATGAAAGAGGTAATACTGAAAGGGTATGTTTACCACAGTAGTGAGTATTAATGCCCACACAATACCCGTTAATCCATAGTGCGGGTAGAGTAACAACATAAAAAGTACATGTGATGAACGAAGAAGAAACTCAAACAGCGAATTTAATTTTAAGTGATGACTGCCGTTGATAAAATGATAGGGAATAATAATGAGCAGAATGATGGTTTCGAAGCTGAGGTAAAGGCGTATAAGCGAATAAGAAGTTTCATATACCGCTTCACCCAACCACCACTTAAAAATAATGCTTCCGCCCAACATAAGGCAGGTAATAATACCCCAACCCAGGCCAGCTATAGCCATACGCGACACATAATACACCTGTTCAATATTTTTTTGTTGCGAAACTCTTGCTGATACTTTCGGAAAAACAAAGGAGCCGAAAGCAAGTAATACGTTGTGAATTTGTGTGCCCACCAAGGCAGCAATGGAATAATACCCCACAGTAGCCATGTCAATATAAAAGCCGATAATAATCCTGTCGGCCAAAAAACCCGTTAATGCAATAACCGATTGGAGCCAAAACCAACCGTTTTGCTGAAAAATTTCTTCCCACGAATGAATACGAAAACGCGGGAACAGGTACAAACCCGGAATACGCTGACGAAGAATAATTACCTGAACAAACAGATTAAATACATTGCACCCTACAGTAACCAAAGCAATTTCCAGTAATCCGAAACCACCACTCACCACAGCCGCTGAAGCCAGTAAAACGGAGACTCTGGAACTCATGGAAAGCCGGGCAGCAATGTCAAAACGTTGGTACCCTTTCAGAACAGATAAAAACACCTGCTCAATAAACTTCAATCCCGCTGAGAGAGAAAAAAGCACCAACACCTGAACAGTGATGGTGTAGTCGGCTTTTTGGATAGCCAGTATTTCAAACCGTTCAATAAAATAAGCAGCCAATACGCCCAGCAAGGTGGTGAGGAGAGTAAGTATAACTCCCAGCGAGATATTACGGTTAACTACCTCAGTAATTTCTTTCTGTTGGTTGAGCGCTAAACCAGCCGAAGTATATTTTATGGTACTGTCGCCCACACCAAAGTTGAGCGCATTCATCAGTTGCACAACAACCGTAAGCATCATCCACAGCCCGTAGTGTTCTGCTCCCAGTTTACTAATAAACAAAGGAGTAGCCACTATCATCAATAAAGGGTAGAGGGCCAGATCAGAGAAGGTCCAGAAGGAATTCCGAAGCAATTGCCCCTTGAAAATATGTCGGAGGTTAATATGCATGTAAGAACCAACGAATATATCGGAAGTTTATCAAATGTAAATTTTTAAATATATTGCACCCTCAAAACTCC